>PMYF01000075.1 GCA_003171295.1 Acidobacteriota bacterium
CCGTACAGGCCGGTGCGCTCGGCAATCTTGCGGAGCCCGCCGATGGTTGTAATGAAGATGACTTTTTTCTTGGACACCTTCGCGCCAACCTCGGGGTCCCATTCCTTGCTGGATCGAATTTGAAGCAGTACATCAACAACCGGCACAAGATCACGCTGCTTGCAGTGCTCAATCCACAAGGTGAATTGGGCGTCGGTGGCGTTGGGCGCGTGTTCTGACCGGAGGGCCTTCAGGAACTCGGGGGTAAACTCTTGTTTTTCCATGTCTCACTCTCCATTGCTATTTTAGCATGACTTTTTCAGTTCATGACAGAATGTTTCATGTCATGGAGTTCAAAACGTGTGCTACAATAAGATTGGAGGAAGAAACCATGGCAGACAGCACCCACGCGGTACGCGTCATCCGGATTACGGAAATCGTCAAACACCCCAACGCCGACACCCTTGGCCTGGTTCACATTGGCGGGTATCAAGTCGTCGTCAAACTGGGCGAGTTTGAGGTCGGGCAACTTGTCGCTTATGTCCAGCCTGATTCTATCCTGCCGGAGCGCCCCGAGTACGCGTGGCTTTGGGCAGATAGAGGTAGTAATGCTGGAAAGCCTATTCCGTTGCGGTACCGTCGCGTGACGGCGCGGAAGTTCCGAAAGGAGTGGAGCGAGGGCTTGTTGCTGCCGCTCGCTGGAGAGGTCAACACCATGAAAGAGGGCGACGACGTTGCCGAAGTCCTGGGCATCACCCACTACACTCCAGAGGAAGCGGTCGAAATCCAGCGGCGGCAGCAGTTCCAGCACTGGCCGCACTCGCTGAAGGGCTGGTTCTACTTCATCCTGTATAAGTTGGGGTTTAATGGGAGCCTGGGCGGCGAGAATGAGAAAGGTCCCAAGAACCCGCCGCCGATTTACGACGTCGAGGCCCTGAAGAACTANNTTGGCGAGTTGGTCCAGGTCACCGAGAAGATTCACGGGTCCAACGCCCGGTTCCTGTTCGACGGCAAGATGCGCGCGGGCTCGCGGAAGCTGTGGAAGAGTGCCAAATCGAAGTCAATCTGGCGAGAGGCCCTGGCGCAGAATCCGTGGATCGAGGCGTGGTGCCGGGCTCACGAAGGCTGGACCCTGTACGGCGAGGTAACGCCTACTCAAAAGTTCAAGGGTGGCGATTTTGTCAACTACGGCGGTGCGCCCGGGCAGGTCAAAGTCTTTATGTTCGATGTGTTGGATGTGGACCGGCAGGATTGGTACCACACCGCCGCCCCGGCGGGAATTCCGCNNGTGTTGTATTTTGGCCCGTTTGACTTTGACAAGATTAAGACCCTGGTGGACGGCCCCTCGGCAGTACCCGGTGCCAAGCACTTGCGCGAGGGCATCGTTATTCGGGCAGTGCCCGACCGCCGCGTACACGGGTTGGGCCGGGCGATGCTCAAGGTGGTGTCGAACGAATTCTTGGTGCTGACGAAGACGGAGGAAACAAATGTCAACGCTTAGCATTGACATGCGCCCCCAAACTTTCGATGAAATGGTCGGGAACGGGTCGGTCATCAAGGCCGTCAAGGCGCAGTTGGATTCAGGGCGCCTGCCAATAGCGTGGCTCTTCGCTGGTCCACCTGGGGTCGGCAAGACCACGCTCGCCCTGATCGTGGCTCGGATGCTCCAGGGTCCTGGGTTTGAGGGTGAGTCAGACGTCACCGAGGTGAACGCCAGCGACTTGAATGGCGTTGACGAGTCCCGAGAGTTGGCGCGCGCTGCACAGTTCAGCCCGCTCGTGGGTGGGAGAAAAGTTATTATCCTCGACGAGGCTCAGCGGCTTACCGAGCCCGCTCAGAACGTATTGCTCAAGGCCTTTGAGGCACCGTCCTCGACTACGGTCTGGTTCATCTGCACGACGGACCCAACCAAACTGATTCCCGCGCTGCGGAGCCGGTGCCAAACGTACTTCCTGCGGGGATTGAGCAAAGACGAGATCACGATTCTGGTGCAGCGGGCAGCCAGGTGCCTGTATGGCGAGGAGGGCGAAGGCCGCCAGAACCTTGTACCATTTGTGGGCGCCCTGGTCGCCGCTGGCGTTAGTTCGCCACGCGATATCCTGATGGCGTTTGACAGGTTTGCTAGCGGCATGGAGGCTCACGCGGCTGTCCAAGCTGTCGAGGACATACGCCCTGACTTCCTGGCGATTGCCAAAGCGACCGCTGCCGGGAACTGGAACAAGGCTCGGACTCTGCTGCCCGCCGTTAAAGCAGCCGACGCGCTCGCGCTGCGCGGGATGGTGACATCGTATTTCAAGACAATGCTTCTGGATTCGGACATCGGGCCGCGCGCGCAGATTTATGCCAAAGCCATCGCGGCGGCTTTCAATTATACAGAAGGATTTTCGGCTGGCACCACCTGGCCGGGAACTGTGGCATGGCTGTACCAGACGTGCGAGTTGATCGCGGCTGCTAAGACGCAGCAAGGAGTATAACATGATTTTTGTTTTGGATAAGCACGGCCACCTGAACATCACGAGCACTGGCGACATCGCGTTGGTTTCGGGAGAGGATGACACCATCGTATTGACCCAGGACGAAACCGACGAGGTCCGGCAGGTGCTAGGTGTTGTGCCAGCTCCCGAGGAGTCGGAACGGCCCTCCCCTTGGGCGCGCAGATTTTTCAGATTGAGAGGGGATCGTAAATGACTGAGCCCGTCCGCCGTCGCTTGCCTGACGAGCGCCAGGCTATTACGCATAAGTTCCAGGTTGCGCAGCACACTGTGTACCTGACTGTCGGCTTGTTTGAAAACGGGCAGCCGGGTGAGCTGTTTATCTGTACGGCCAAAGAGGGCTCCACGATTTCGGGGTTGCTCTCCACGGTTGCCATCCTTACGTCCATAGCACTCCAGTACGGGGTGCCGCTCGCGGCCCTGTGCACAAAGTTTTCGCACGTCAATTTTGAGCCGAGCGGCTGGACTACAAACCCGGATATCAAGTTCGCCAGCTCCATCGTGGACTATGTGTTTCGGTGGCTGGAACTGAAATTCATACCGGGGAAGCGCGCGCTGCATACGGTGTCTTTGGGGGGCTTGGCTAGTGTCAATCTCAAACCACCTGGTGCGCCGGTGAGGCTTTTTACGGAGGAAGATCGGGCGCCGGGGACCTGGGGTATGGCGCAGGTTGTCGGAGACCGCATGTCCGATGCCATCCGGAATGAGCATTCTGCCACCTCGGTTGTGGATGCTGACAACCTCCTAAAGGGGTCCTTGATTACGCCAGGTTCTGGGGTTGTCTCTATCTTGACGAGACCGGATGAAAGCCGCCCTAACCTAGCACCGCTGCCGTGGGCGCAAGCCACTGACGCACCGCCCTGCACAGACTGCGGCAGCCTCANNCTGCTACAAGTGCATGAACTGTGGCGGAACGAGCGGGTGCTCCTGATGCTGCTACTAGGTCTCGACTTTGAATCGACAGGACTTGACTTGGTGAACGACCGCGTCATCGAGGTCGGCATGGTGATGTGGGATTCCGAGTTGCGCCAGCCCACGCGGCTGGAGGGGTTCCTGGTGAAGCCCAATGACGCGATCGACCCGAAGCACTGGGCCGAGGCCGAGAAGATTCACGGGATTGCCTGGGACACGGTGGACCGGTATGGGATGCCGGACGCGCGGGCGTTCGCTGTGGTGGACACTTGGCTGCATACGGCTGAGGTGGTTGTTGCCCATAATGGCTGCATCTTTGACCGGCCAATGTTTGAGGCCTGGGCCACCCGGCGCGGCGAGCCGGTGGTCAAGCGGTTGTGGATTGATACCCGGATGGACCTGCCTCGTCCGTTAACCGGAAAATTGATTTATTTGGCAGCCGAGTTTGGTTTTGTTAATCCATTTCCACACCGGGCCTTGTTTGATGCTATGTCCATGATGCGGATTCTGGATAACTTTGATGTACAGGCTGTGATAGCGCGGGCTAAACTTCCAAGCGTTCTTGTTCAGGCAAGAGTTAATTATAGCGACCGAGAAAAAGCCAAAGATCGGGGGTATTATTGGGAATCCGAGAAAAAGCGCTGGGTTCGGACATTCAAAGAAACAGAGATTGAGCAGGAGAAAATTGATGCTGGATTCCCAATTCAAGTTGTGCAAATGCTGTAAAGTTAAAAAGCCGACGTTAGACTTTTATTCAAGTCCCCGGACGAAGGACACCTTGGATTGTTGGTGTAAATCGTGCCGAGCCGCGCAGCACGCCAAGAACTGGCGAAAACCGGACTTTCAAAATCGTGTTAGGAAAAGCAGGCAGGCCCGAGACTTACGCGTTCGCTACAATCTCACGCCCGAAGATAAAGAGGCTATTTTTAGAGCACAGAAAGAGAGTTGTGCTATTTGTCATCGTCATCTTTCACTAGGTGGGGGCGTTAGCTTTGATAGAGTGTGCATTGACCACAACCATGTGACCCACTCTGTTCGAGGAATTTTGTGCCCTGCCTGTAATAGAGCAATTGGGTTTTTTAATGATAACCCTAAAACGTGTAGGAGGGCTGCTGAGTATCTTGAATTGGACGGGGCATTTGATTTAGAAGTTTATCATCTGCTTGCCCAGGAGCAGGCAGCGGCCCCGTTCAAGATTGCGGTATTGGGAGGAGTTTAAGATCATTCAAAACGAGAGGAGTGATGCACATGAAAAGTAGAGTACGTCAGCTGTTTGTGGTGGTGGCCCTGATGTTTGTTTTGAGTTTGCCAGCCATCGCCAACACGATCATGTTTGATGGCCCCTCGGGCACGAACTACGGCGGGGTTTACACTGGCCTCTACAGTGGTAAACTGGATGGCGTGATTACGCAGTTCATTTGCGACGACCCGCATGATTCAATTTCAGACGGGCAGTCGTGGAGTGCCGTCGTGTTTCCGCTGAGCACTGTGGGGATTGCCGGAAACGGGGTGTTCTCTGGCCCGCCTGCACCGTACTTGGCGACCGCCGATGGAAACATCGGGTACACACCGCAGGAGGTTTATAACTCCGTGGGGTGGCTAGCATATCAGTTGTTCTCGGGTGCCAGCACAGATGCGAATGGAATCTCGTTCGCGATTTGGGGCCTAACATCTGGGCCAGTTCTGCCGTGGACGGGACCACCGTCTGCGCAGGGGTGGATGGCTGTGGCGTTGACTCACGACGGCTACACGAATCCGAATATATGGTTTGCTGTGCCACGGGCCGGTTTGGGGGTTCCTGGGCAGGAGTTCGTTTACGCGACTTCTACGCCGGAGCCATCCACATTCGTATTGATGGGGGTGGGGACGCTGCTGCTTGGCGTGTACGCGGGTAAGAGGAAGCTGTCTGTTTAGGGCAGATTGAGTTATGCCGCCGCTTTGGGTATCTCAGTCTGGTAGAGGCCGGGGGGTTACCCCCGGAGGTCGCCGGTTCAAATCCGGCCCCAAAGTGGCGGCTCCAGAATGGCAGCACGTAACGAGTTGGATATTATTCTGCACCAAAAGAAGGAGTTTAATGCCGAAAAAGCCCCTCAGTCCTGACGACAAAGGCATCTATGCCTTCGTGTTCCAAGAGCCGGATGGCGGGTGGTACTACCGCGAGATTGCCGGACGCCGCTGTGGCCCGCACTCGTCTGAATCTCTAGCGTTGGCGGCCCTCAAAGAGTATCTGTTACTGTTGCAGGCGGTGGACGTGTCCAACGCGAACCGCGTGACCGTTGAGGACGTGATTAAGCAGATGCAGGAGCGGAGCCAGGTGCGCCAACTGCCGGTCGCACGCGGCTCCAGCGCCGCCAGCGCGAGTGCGCCCGCGCCGGTCTGCAGGAAATCACGCCGGTTCATAGACTGGCTCAGACCAACTTGGTTGCGCCCGGCATTGGCATCGGCGCGATGTCCAGTTTCATCTTCCAGTCAAGCTGGTCGGGCACCAGCTTCTCCTGCGAATTCATCGCTTGCTCCCAGG
>PMYF01000827.1:0-1119 GCA_003171295.1 Acidobacteriota bacterium
TTTGCGCCTTCTACGACTTTGCGTCTTTGCGTGAAATGCTTTTGCTCATCCAGGGGTTATTTCACAGCTTCAAAACGATGTTTTGCGCCACCCGCGAAGATTTCGAGAGGCAGGGAGGCGCATTACTTATTGGAAATGACGCGCCCGTAGGAGCTCGAGCGGCTCAGCCGCGTGAAGTAATCATAGGCGAGGCGGGCGACTTCTTCCACGGCGCGCTCACCCTCCGGGTCGTGAGCCAGGTAAGTGGTCATCACTGACAGGAGGAAGGGATGGCCCGGGATGTCGATCAAGCCCGTATCGCAGCGCACGGCCTCGAGTGCGCCGGGCTTGTCCGCGATGGGTACATCTTCAGGAAGGGCCTGGTGGAACTCGCTTTCCTTGGGCAGCTTGAGGAGATCAAAGTAATCCTTGGCGTGGGCGGCATCGAGCGCCTGGCCGACGCGGACCTTCTCGATCAAGGTCAGCATCTCGCGTGGGGTCGAGACGTTTTCGTTGCCATGCTTCGCGGCCTCCAGGTCAATCATGCGGCGCCGCAACTTCGTCTCCTTAAGCCCCAGTCGGGCAATACCAGAATTGATATTATCCATTCCCAGCCGGTCGATCAAGACGTTGGTGGCCGTGTTGTCGCTCAGCACCACCATGAAGATCGCCAGATCCCGCAGCGAGAGGCTGACGGTGCCGTCTCCGAGCATGGTGAGGATGGGATCGGTGTCGCCCACCGTCATCTCGCTACGCCGCAAGGTGTGCTTTTCGTCGAGCGACAGCTTCCCCTCCTGCGCCTGGCGCATCAACTCCAAAAGGATGGTCAGCTTGATGGAACTTGCCTGGGGGAATACGGTGTCGGGCAGGCGCAGAAAAGTCTCGCCCGTCGCGAGGTCCTTGATGGCATAGCCCAGCACACCGTGCAGGCGGTCGGCCACGTTGGTTAATTGCGTGTCCAGTTGCGCATGCAGAACCGCGGGGAGTGCCTCCTGCGCCGGTAGCGCCGAGGCGAGCATCAGGATACTGATCAGAAGAGCCAGAATCCGGCATGAAATGTGGACTCGCACGGCAGGGCTCCTGCGAAACGGGATGGGGCCGGGCACGGTTTGCCCCGGGATTTCAAGACCCGATGTATCG
>PMYF01000827.1:1161-3214 GCA_003171295.1 Acidobacteriota bacterium
CGCTTCTCGAGCGCCACGAGGTCCAGCGCCCGCGACTCGGTTTGATGAATCTGCACGGAGTCCCGGCCGCACAAGCTGATATGGGTCGGGCCGCCCTGCTCCAGGTGCGTGAATTCGTGTGCCACGCAAACCCGGCACTGGGAATCCCGCGCCGGCTTCACTTGCTGAAAGTGGTTGCTCCACACGTCGTAAGCCAGCAGCGAACCGTGCAATTCGGATTCGCGAGCCAGCAGGAGCTTGAATGCCTCCGTGACCTGCACGGCGGCTGCCCAGGAAACCGCAGGGCTGATGACGCCCACCGTGTCGCAGGTTTCGTGCATCCCCCGCGGCGATTTCGGAAACACACAGGCCAGACACGCGGTGCGGCCGGGAAGGATCGTCAGGGTCGTGGCGTAACTGGCCACCACGGCGCCGTAAATCCAGGGGATCCCCATTTTCACGGCCGCGTCGTTCAGGAGGTAGCGCGTTTCGAAGTTGTCCGTAGCGTCGAGCACCACCTGGCAGCCCGCGATGAACTCTTCGATGTTGCGGCTGTCCGCGTCGGCAACGATTCCTTCCACGCGCACGTCCGAGTTGATCTGACGGAGCTTCCGCTCCGCCGCCACCGCCTTGGGCAAACTCGCGCGCGCGTCGGCTTCGTCAAAAAGCATTTGCCGCTGCAGATTCGACTCCTCCACGAAATCGCGGTCCACGATCCGCAAAGCTCCCACGCCCGCGCGCACCAGGGCGTTGGCTTGCGCCGTGCCCAAGGCGCCACACCCCAGGACCACGACCTGCGATTGCCGCAGCCGTTCCTGCCCTTCGGGACCGATGGGCGAAAAGAGAATCTGCCGGGAATACTTTTCGGAATTCATCCCTTGCCTGTCCTTCGCGCGAGTCCGAGCCTGGCGCCCGCACTGGCTCGAGCCACGCCTCCGCGCCCAGCCTCCGACATTATACGCTGCCCCCCGGAGACGTGGGTAAATCGCCGCGCCCGTCACGGCGTGCGGGGTCCGTCGCGCCGGGCCAGCCGCCCGAACGTCCGGGCACGATTATGGACTGGACGCGCTCAGGGCGGGGAGCGATGATAGTGCTGACGCGAAGGCCTATGGCGAGCGCATCGGTTCGCGCCAGACGGCCAGCGAATAAGCTGTTTCCGCAGCTCCACGCATGGTTACCACGCAGCATTTCGAAGGGTTCGCCCGGGAAATGGTTGAAACCCAGCTCCGCCCGCGAGGTATCCACGACGAGCGAGTGCTGGACGCGATGCTGCGAGTTCCCCGCCACGAGTTTGTCCCGCCGCAGTTTGTTGCGGCAGCTTACGCCGACCATCCCTTGCCCATCGGGGAGACCGAGACAATTTCGCAACCTTATATCGTGGCGGCCATGACGGAAGCCGCGCGCGTCAGCCCGGGCGACAAGGCGCTCGATGTGGGCACGGGCAGCGGATACCAGGCTGCGATCCTCGCCTGCCTGGGAGCCAGGGTTTACACCATTGAACGGAACCCGCGGCTGGCTGAGGAAGCGCGCCTGCGCCTCGCGCGCCTGGGTTATCAAATCGTCGAAGTGATCTGCGGCGACGGCAGCGAGGGTCTGGCCGCGCATGCGCCCTACGATGTCATCATGGTAAGCGCGGCGGCGCCGAGCGTTTCGCCGGCTCTACTCAACCAACTCGCCGAGGAGGCCCGCCTGGTGGTTCCGGTCGGAGACCTTTACCATCAGGATCTTCTCTTGTATTTCAAACACGGCGGGGAGATGACGGTCCGCGCTCTCGACCCTTGCCAGTTCGTTCCCTTGATTGGAAGAGGCGGGTGGCCGGAGTAATCGCTTGGGTTAGGGGAACCCGCGCTGCACCGGAACCCGCGGAGCGCCGTGGCGCCAACCCCTTTTGACTCTCGCGGCCCGATTCCCGTATAGTCTCCGTCCATGGCGGAACCGTTTCTGAGTATTGTGATTCCCGCCTACAACGAGGCCTGTCGCATCGACAGGTCGCTCGCCGCCTTGCGGGATTATGCGCAATCGAAGAACTTCCCCATTGAGACGATCGTGGTGGACGACGGCTCGACGGACAACA
>PMYF01000615.1 GCA_003171295.1 Acidobacteriota bacterium
GCGTCCACGCCGCAGAACCGTAAGTGGGTGGAGCAGCAGCGCGTCCGCTTCCTGAAACTGGAAGCGAAGGAGAAAGGCGACGCCGCCGATCTGGCCACCCTGCTCGAGGGCGTAAGCGTCACCCTGATCCGCAAGGCGGGTGAAAAGGGCAACCTCTTCGGGTCCGTCACCTCGCTGGACGTCGCGGAAAAGCTCGTGGCCCAGGGCT
The DNA here is from genome assembly GCA_003171295.1 of Acidobacteriota bacterium. Lineage (GTDB taxonomy): Bacteria > Acidobacteriota > Terriglobia > UBA7540 > UBA7540 > Bog-366. Next base: position 209 of record PMYF01000615.1, read on the forward strand.
ACCACATTGACAAACGCAAGATTCATCTCGCCACGCCCCTCAAGGTGCTGGGCGAATACAATGTCCCGGTCAAACTCCATCGCGAAGTGACAGCGAACGTCAAGGTGCTTATCGAGCCCGACGAGGAATCCAAGGCCAAGATCCTGGCTGCCACAGAAGCGAATGCTAAGATCCAGGCTGCCGCAGACGCGAAGGCCAAGGCCGCAGCCGAAGCACCGCCCCCGCCGGACAGCGAAACTCCCGCCGAGCCAGCGGATGCCTCCGCCGCTGAAGCCGAGGCGGAAACCGAATAGCGCATGCTGCTCCNNCGCGTAATTACCCATTCACCTTCGATCGGAACTCCGTCGCCGCTGGCCCCTCTGTCGCCGCGAACATATTCTGTTTCAGGACTCTCCCTTGGAAGGCTGTCTCAAAACCTCAGCGTCGCCCGCTGTAACGCCGCTCTGTGAGTGGCGAAGTCGTTGGGGATTCGAACCCGCCGGTCATAAACCGGCGCTACAACTATAGCTGCGGAGAATATCCACAGACAGGGCTGAGTTCTCCACAGCTTTCCGGGCTTTTTCACAGGAATTCCGCAACGGGGAGCAAGCTTCGGCTGTACATGCTGCGCTAGATGCGCCACACTTCGCAATCAAACGAGGAATCGTAAGCAGCAACATGGCCTAGCATGCGGAGGCGCGCTGCCCATAACCGCCGCGGCGGCGGCCCAGGTCAGCAGCGTCAGGAAAAAGTAATCCTGCGAGCCTGAAGGTCGCCGCCCCACGTGAATAGGACCGCGATTTGATATAGAATTAGAGATAGATTCATGCCGACCGCAACTGCCAGCGACCGAACTGTTCCTCACAACCTCGAAGCGGAACGCGCCCTGTTGGGCTCGATTCTGCTCGACAACGACTCCCTCAACTCCGCTCTCGAAATCCTCGGCAAGGAGGATTTCTACTCGGACGCCCATCGCGTCGCGTTTGAAAGCATGGTGGCGCTCTCGGAGAAGAACCGCACCATTGATCTGGTGACGCTCTCCGAGGAACTCTCCAGGGGCGGCTTGCTCGAGAAATCCGGCGGCGCGGGCTACCTTGCGGCGCTAACCGACGGCGTTCCCATCGGCACCATGGCGGCAGTGGGGGAATACTGCCGGATCGTCAAAGAGAAATCCACGGTCCGCCGCTTGATCAATGCCTCGAACACCGTGATCGCGCGCTGCCTGGAAGGCACGGATGACCCCGAGGTGCTGATCGACCTGGCGCAGAGCCAGGTCTTCGACATCGCCGGGCAGCGCGTGGCCTCGGGGTTCGCGACCATCCGCGAGATCGTCAAGACGAGCTTCGGCAAGATTGATGTCTTGTTCGATCGCGGCCAGCGTGTGACGGGCATTGAGACGGGTTTCGTGGACCTTGATAACATGACCTCCGGGCTGCAGGCGGGTGAACTGATCGTGGTCGCGGCGCGCCCCTCGCTGGGCAAAACCGCCCTGGCGCTCAATATCGCCGCGCACGCCTCCATCGAAAAGCAGAAGGTCGTGGGCGTCTTCTCGCTCGAGATGAGCAAGGAATCTCTGGTCATCCGCCTGCTTTGCTCAGAGGCGCGTATCGATAGCCACAAGCTGCGCACCGGCTTTTCCAGCCGCGAGGATTGGAGCAGGATGACCGCCGCCCTGGGCAGACTTTCGGAGGCGCCGCTCTACATCGAGGATACGCCGGCCCTGAGCATTATGCAGATTCGCGCCAAGGCCCGGCGGCTGAAGGCGGAAAAAGGGCTCGACCTGCTGATTGTGGATTACCTCCAGCTTGTTTCCGGTCAGGGGCGCTTCGAGAACCGCACCCAGGAAGTCAGTTACATATCCCGCAGCCTGAAGAGTATCGCGAAGGAACTGAAAGTTCCTGTCGTGGCGCTCTCGCAGTTGAGCCGCGCGCCGGAGCAGCGGCCCGGCCAGCGCCCGCAACTCTCCGACCTGCGCGAGTCCGGTTCCATTGAGCAGGACGCCGACGTGGTCATCTTCATCTTCCGGGAACGGAAACCTACCGACGAGCAGGAGGGTGGCGAGGAGTTCGCACACAGCGGCTCCGAAACCCGGCTGATAATCGGCAAGCAACGCAACGGGCCGACGGGAGAAGTCCCGATCGTCTTTTTGAAGCCCTACGCGAAATTCGAAAACCGGGCGCCCGACGACCACGGGTCTTACGCCTGAGCACTGCTTCCTGCTTAAGCGGAGAGAGTATCCCATCTGGATAATAGAGGTGCTGTGGATCGTGTAACTGATAAACTCCTGCGGCCGACCTGGGTGGAAATTTCGCTCTCGAAACTGCGCCGCAACTACCAGCGTATCCGGAACTTGGCGGGGGCGCGCCGGGTGATGGCCGTGATCAAGGCCGATGCCTATGGCCACGGCGCGGTGCCGGTCGCCCGCTGTCTGGCCGGGTGCGGCGTGGACTGGTTCGGCGTGGCGACCGTCGAGGAAGCACTGGAGTTGCGCGCCGCGGGAATCGAGCAGCCCGTGCTGCTGCTGGGCGGGCTCTATATGAGCGATCCGGCCCACCTGATCGAATACCGGTTGACGCCCTCCCTTTCCTCCACCATGCGGCTCGATACGTACGCCGAGTGCGCGCATCGCTACAGGCGGCCTATCGAGTTTCACCTGAAGGTGGATTCGGGACTGGGACGGCTGGGCCTGCCGCTTGATCGCCTGACCGCTTTCGTGGAACATTACCGCGAGCTGGCCGGGCTGCAACTAAAAGGTTTCTTCACCCACTTGGCCTCGGCGGAGGACCTGGTGGCCTCGCAGACGGACGAGCAGGGGCAGCGCTTCGCCAGCGCGCTCGAGCAACTGCGCCGCCTTGAGGTTGAGCCCGCATGGATTCATGTCTCCAACAGCGCGGCGCTGCTGACCGGCCGGAAGTTCCCCGAAAACCTGGTGCGCATCGGTGCGCTGCTCTTTGGCTACTGTATGCCGCTAGTGGTTTCCCCAGGCCAGGAGCTTCCCCAAGCTCCGGAATTCGAACCCATCCTCACTTTCAAATCTCGCGTCGTCTACATGAAGGACGTTCCCAGCGGCACGCCCTTGGGTTATGGCGCGGCCTTCCACGCGCGCCGGCCTTCGCGCATCGCCACCGTGCCCGTGGGTTATGCCGATGGCCTCAGCCACGCCCTCTCCAACCGCGGCTACGCCATCGTGCGGGGACGGCGCGCGCGCATCGTGGGCAGCATCAGCATGGATCTGTCGCTCCTCGACGTCACGGACATTCCCGGAACCAATATCGGGGATGAAATTATCCTGATGGGCCAGTCAGACCACTGTTCGATCACGGCCATTGAGATTGCACAACTGCTTGATACCGTCCCCTACGAAGTCCTCTGCTCGATCGGCAAACGCGTGCCACGCATCTATGTGGATTGACCTGCGCTCGGCGCCCTGGTACTCAAGGACGTGCACGGCTTGGTGCTGACGCGGTGCACCCAGGCTGTCATCCTGAGCCTGCGCTGTCATTCTGAGCGAAGCGAAGAATCTCGCCCTGCCCATATTCATCAACAGAGGTTGGCGCCCCCTTCAGTGCCTGTCGGGCGCGTGTCCTGCGAAGAATTCCGGGAATACTTTTCGGTAGATGGCCATCCCCAGCGCCGCGTTCATGCCGAGCTTTTCCAGCGCCGTAATTTCTTCATCGGTGGTGATGCCGCCTGCCGCGGTGATGGGTAGCTGGGTGGCAGCCCGCAAGCTTCGGAACCACTCGAGGTTCGTCCCCTGCAATCTTCCTTCCGCATCGATATAGGTGCAAAGAAAACCGGAACAATAGGGCTCAAGCAGAGGGAGGGCCTCGGCGGAGGTGAGCGGCAGGGTGTCGCGCCAGCCGTGAACGGCCACACGCTCCGCGAGAGAATCCACGGCAATCAGGAGCTTTTCGCGCGGTACGGCGGCTAGCAGAGCTCGGAGGAAATCCTCATTGATGCCGCTGGCGGTGAACGCGCTGCTGCCCACAATCACCTTGCGCGCGCCGTCGCGCACAACTGCCTGGGCGCGCTCCACGCTGCGAATGCCGCCGCCCACTCGGCAGGGCTTCCGCGAGCAGAGTTCCTGAACGATCTGAGCGTTGTTCCTCTCCTTGCCCATCGCGGCGTCGAGGTCGATCACCTGGATTTCCGGGTAGGCCGCGAATTTCCCAAGCACGGCAACCGCATCAGGCAGCTCCAGGAATTTTTCCTTGCCCTGGACAAGCTGAACCACCTTGCCATCCATCAAATCAATACAGGGAATGATCATGTTCAAAACCGGGACTGTGAATAGGGTTCAAGATCCCTGGCGCCTGCCCTCACAGCCTCAC
>PMYF01000695.1 GCA_003171295.1 Acidobacteriota bacterium
GAGCCACCGGGAGGTAGGGGCTGGGAAAGGTTAGTATGTTTTCCGTCGCCCCAGTTCTGCGCCCTCCCGCCAGCACAAGCCTCGAAACGAACCTCGCCCGCACCACCCCAAAAACCGCAGCGCGGCTCAGTGACGGCTGCCCTTAACGTCTCAGCGACAACCACCGGACCGGGAGCTGAATCTGCTACCATGATGCCCGAGTTCCCATGATCGGTCACTTGGTCGGCACGGTGGCTGCTGGCTGCGGGGATTTCTTAGGCACGAGGACCTGGTTTTGCGCATTCGTGCCCGGCGCGAGGGTTGGTAAAGGGCTGGCGTGGGCGTGACCGGTCTTATCGGTGGTGTCCGTGGCGGGTCCGGTTGGAGGGCTGCAAACACCGAAGTGACCGGCCGCGTCAGTGGTGAAGTTGCGGGCGATCTTGGAGCTGTTGGTGACGGCGACGGTCGCGCCGACGATGGGTCGGCCGGTGCGGGAGTCGGTAACCTGGCCGAAGAGGCTATCGTCCGACTTCGTTCGTGATAAGCTCCTGGAAAGAAGGATAGAACAAACAATCAAAGTCGACCAAAGAATAAACGCGACCACAGTGAAAATGCCCCCCCAGCTTGGCAGCCATTTGATAATCTTCCAAAAGTCCCTCCAGCATGGCAGCCGTTTGAAAATCTTCTTATCCAAGCATTCGCGGTTGTAGTGTGCAAAGCCAGGTAACTGGTTGCTCGATAACTCCAGGGAGTAAGCGTCCTCGAGCAGCAGCCGATTGAGGCGCAGGAGGCCGTCGCCTTGTGGTATATTCGAAAGGAGGTCCTGCGTTTCGGAGCGCAAGTTGACGCCGTCAAAACACTGAGCGCTATAGATGGATGAGCCGCAAACGGTGGTATTAAGGTCCTGCAACAGAACAATTCGTAGCGGCGCTTGATCGGAGCTTGGACTGTGATAGGCCTCCAAAGCTGTCTTTGTCGCAGGGGACAGATGATCCGCGAGCCATGTATCAACCGCTCGTTTTGGCTGCCACAACTTGCTGGCGAGTGATGGGAGATCGACAAAATCATCCACTGAAAACGTCGAGGAACCCTTTTCCTCCCTGAATGCATGTTTTTCAATTCTGCATTGGTAATCGGCAAGAGATCTTATTCGGAACCAAAAGACGATATACCGGATGAAGCAGAAGATGAGCAGAAATGGCGGGATGTACCAGACGAGCCAAGAGGAATGAATGCTGTTAATGTCCGACCTGTGCGACGGAAGCCACGTATAAACCGCCCCTGCTGCAATACTTGCCCACAACCACGTGCGATGCATCTCATGCTGACACATCGTGATCTCGTCGTGCAACGCTTTGTATTCGTCAAGGTGGGATGGTTGTTGATTCTCGGTACCTTCGGGATCCTTAGGTTGCATAGCTGAATCGCGCCTACTGTTCATACGGAAAGAACTCCAGGATAACCAGATAATTAATAGCTGGGAGACGTGGAAGTCATTCCGGGTCTCATCATCACCATGGCTGAGCTTATGCATCCGGGGTGGCAGCCGTCAAGAGCAGGGTAAGGGTCTCCCCTCACGCTGGCAGCCACGCGCCGGATGGCCAGACGGTGTGAGTGGTAGGTATCTGGCAGGTCGGTCGGCGGACGGGAGCCGCCCTTTGGCCAGTCTCCGGCGGCGAACCGGCTGTACGGCACCTGCGGCGAGAAGACCGAGATCATAACCATCGGCGAAACCGTCACCCAACGAGGCGTACACCCTGACCGAGCAGGACAAGTTTCAATTCCAGTGGCGGGCGCTGGGCTTGCTAGGCGCTTGGCCCGTCGAGCAGAAGAAAGGCGGGGACCCCGGCATTGACGGGACGATTCTATTCCGCGACGACCCGAAGGCGAGCAAGGCGGAGCAGATCGTCACTCAGGTCGGGGGCGGCACGACCGGGGTGAAGGATGTACGCGACCTGCGCGGTGTGCTGGACCGGGAGAAAGCCGCGATGGGCGTCCTCATTTCCTTGCAACCGCCCATGCGCGACATGGTGGCCGAGGCTGTGAGTACCGGCTTTTACGAGCACAAGACCATTCAGCAGAAGTATCCGCGTCTCCAACTTCGCACGGTGAAGGAGTTGATGGAAGGTGAGGCCGTCGAGCGCCCGTCGAACGTGGCCGCCCTGGACGAAACATTCAAGAAGGCCCCGGAATCCAGGAAGAAGCTGGGGCATCAGAAGGAATTCGGGCTGTAAAATGGATAGGGGTTGGTCCGGGTTGGAGCGGCTTGTGGCGGAGTTCCAGTTCGGGGATCAAAAGACGAGCAAACCGTGCTCTCGGGGGTGCAGCCATGAGGTAACTCAAATCGCCACAGGCATTTACAGTCCGTTGTCCTCTCCCACCACCAGCCACTTTCGCATTCTCGGCGATGTCTGGCGAACCTCGATCCTCGAGCCTTGGACGGCATAGCGGTCAGCTAGCGTATATCCGGCGTACAACTGGCGATCAGCTATCCGGTACCTATACGGTACCTATACAGTACCTAATGGGTACCTATCCAACACCTAGTGAACATGCGGCGGATGCGTGAAAATCACGCATATCTG
>PMYF01000756.1 GCA_003171295.1 Acidobacteriota bacterium
TGCTCGATTGAAATGGCGGCGCGCAAGGTGGATGCCTCTTTCGAAGATTTGCTGGTGCAAGTCAATGCTGTCATCTACAAGAACCGGGGTGTGACTGCCCGGGCCTCCTGAGGTCCGACTGCCATGGCCAGCGCCAACCCCGCCCTCCTTCCCCTGACCCGCTCCCGCTTACGCTCCTTCATCTGGCCCCGTGAACACGGCGCCTGGGGAATGCTGTTGGTTCCGCTGGTCACGGGCGCCGGGGTTGTCCCTGCGAGCGGGGAGCGAATCATCTGGATTTTGTTATTCGCCACGGTCGCGTTAGGGCTCTTCTGCCTGCGGACGCCGCTCGAAGCCTGGCTGGAAATTTCGCCATTGCGTCCCCAGAACGATGTGGAGCGGAGGCTCATTCATTATTCCAGTTATGCTTACGCCTCCGTTGCCGGCGTGGCCCTGGCCGTCCTGCTCGGTTGGGCTCGCGCCTATGGACTCCTGCTGTTGGGCGCGGCCGCGGCGATCGCTTTTCTCGTTCAGTCCATCCTGAAACAACTCGGTCGGGAAACCCGCCGCAACGCGCAGTTGACGGGCGCCATCGCGCTCACCTCCACGGCGGCAGGTGCTTACTATCTGGCTGCCGGCCACTTCGACTGGACGGCCATGACGGTCTGGGCGGTGAACTGGCTTTTCGCTGCCAACCAGATTCATTTCGTACAACTCCGCATCCACTCCGCGCGGGTGATAACCCGGACGGAGAAACTCGTCCGGGGAAAAGGCTTCCTGCTTCACCAAGCCGCATCCCTGTTTCTCCTGATCGGAGCTTGGCGAGCCGGTTGGCTCCCCGCACTCGCGCTGCTGGCCTTCGGACCTGTGTTCATCCGNNCTCCTGGTGCATCGGCTGGGAGTGAGCGAGCTTCTTTATGCGATTGTCTTCGGAGGGTTGTTCATTGCGGGCTACCACATCCAACTCGGGTAACTGGATCCTACGAGCGCACGGCTGCACGCGTCTACCGCGGTCCGGGGGCGACCTGGATTCCCGCTTTCGCGGGAACGACAGGGAAGGGAGCGCGGCGCCGGACCCCCACCGCGCACGCGGGGCAGTTTTCGCAAGCACGGCAGTTGGCAGGATCCTCATTGCTCTCTCACGCCGGCGAGCGCCTGCGCGAAATCCAGGACACGCCCGCCATGCTGTTGCTGATAAGCTACCGCTTCTTGCTGCGTTTTGAATGCCACGAGCGTGGGCAAACAGCGATCGTATTCGCGCACCGAAACACCCTGGGCTTCACGCGCCATCGCCGGTTCGCCGTGCGTGCAGTACTGCACGTCGCCGCCTTCGACATAGACGGCGGATTCCGCCGCGACCGTCTCCCCCGTGTTTACGTCGGTGGCCCACGCCCCGCCCGCCTTCACCGCCTGTCCCGGTGGCTGATTCAGCCCGGCATGCATGCCGCATCGCGGGCAACACGTAGCTACCATCCGATCCCCGACTTTTATCCGGAAAGCCGTGGCCGGGTGCAACTGGCGGTCGCAGAAGGGACACATCTCCACCATCTGGCGTCGCTGCTCGTAGCGATAAGCCCAGAAACTCGTCAGCCCAATGGCCAGAAAAGCCATAACGGTGATGAGCGTTTCACGCGCTTTCATGTTCCCCTCACGGGATGTGCGGCGCCCGGTGTCAGCTCTATAGGATATACCGTCCGTCGTCCGGAGTCATCGTGAGCGGCGAAGATTGACGGTGACGAAGAAGATCCGGTCCGAGAGACGAAGCTGGCAGACGCAGGACAAGCGGGCAGGATATCATGACCAAAGCCCATGGCGCGGGAAAGCGCTCGCCGTCATGGCTACGAGATGGCCCCCGCCTGCGCGGGGGTGACGATGAAAAGGGCCGCCCCGTTCCGCCCGTGCCGTCATTCCCGCGCCAGCGGGAATCCACCTTGGTCGCCAGGATCGACGCGCGGTGGCGCTGAGAAACGCGTAGCGCATCTTACACACAAGTCTCCGCTTTCAATAACATGTTGCCTTCGCCCCGATTATCGCGCCATCGTGCATTTTCGGCAAAAACGCCCGACCGTTTGTCGTCCATTATCGCGAAACCCGTGCATTTTCTGCCAAAAAACCCGATCAATTATCGGTCATTGTGTCACTAGCCCCTTTGTTTTCATACACATCCCCGGAGGTTCCTTCATTTTTAACATCTCTATGGGCGAGCGCCCCGTTTCGGACCCTAAAAAGCACATTCGTGAGCCGCCACAATTGGCGCAGGCTGGAATCTTCCATTCTTTGCATGAGCGGCGCGCTTAGCAGTCAGAAGTCGGCGTTCTGCCCACTGCCTACTGTTCTAGGCCGACCCGTTGTACAGGTCCGCGGCCTTTCGCCTCAGCCAGTGGGCGCTCGCCTCAGGGATTAGTGTACATATAGGTATTCCATTTGTCAAGGATAACCTGTGGGTAACAAGTGGCCACACAGAGGCCTCCGTCAAAGTCCAATGGGGCTGCAAAGGACCCCTCACCTGCCCTCTCCGATGTCGGGAGTCCGATGGACTCCATCGGAGTCCAGGGATCGGACCTACGTCGGGCACCCTCTCCCCTTGCGGGAGAGGGTGTCCCGGCATGTCGGGACGGGTGAGGGGTCTCTTCGCGGGTGATGCATTCATAGCCCTGGAGGTATGCGTCATCCGCCACCTTGACTGAGCCCTGGACCCTGCCCAGCGCTGATTCCCTTTGCGGCAATGCTTCTGTTAGAATCCGCGCCATGGGAGAGTTGCACTGGCGCGCATGAAGATCTGCCCCACTTGCCAGCAAACCTACTCTGATGATGTTGAGTTCTGTCCGCGCGACGGCGCTCCGCACTTTGCTGTAGCGGCGGTCTCCGACCGCCGTCCGGCGATCGGAGATCGCCGCTACAACCGCCGCGCTGAGGATTTGCCGCTGTGACTGAGATCGACGCCCATCTCGCTGCGGGTCTTTTGGGCNNGTTTCCGGCTCGTTCGCCGCCTGGGAGCGGGCGGCATGGGCGCGGTCTTCCTCGCCGAGCAGATCGCGGGCGGCAACCGTCCGGTGGCGCTCAAGGTTCTGAACCGCAAGCTGCTGGATGACCCCGACTTCCTGCTGCGTTTTCAGAATGAAGCGGCTTCCACGGGGCGCATTCATCACCCAAACGTCGTCACCATTTACGAATCCGGCCAGGCCGATGACGGCACGCCCTACATCGCCATGGAGTTTCTGGAAGGCGAGTCTCTCCGTCAGGCTCTCACACGGCGGGGCGCGCCAGTATAACGAAGGGAAATGACAATGCACAGGCAGGCTCGGTCGGGCCGGCAGCCGAGCCTCTTGTTTTGGTAGCGCGGAGTTGTTCTTGAACTCCGCGGCTTGTATACTCGGGAACCGGAGCGGGTAGCGCAGAGTTAGGCGTAGTTTGCCTTACTCTGGAGTTCTTAGCATGGTAACCTCAACGTGTTTATTAACCTCCAAGGAAGAAAGGCCGCAGAGTAATCCCGCTCGGGGCGGGATAACTCTGCGCTACAACGCGGGCTCATGCCTGCTACCCTTGGCATCTCACCACTTGTTCATGAGCGCTTTTTCTACCGCTTCCGGGTTTCTATCAATCACCGTCAAGTAGGCGCGTACCGCGCTTTCTGCACGCCTGCGCCAGGCGGCCGTCTCAACGATACTTGCGGGTTTGCAGCAACGCTTTGACCTCATCGTGATTTCCCAGGAAAGAAACAAACAAGTCCGATGGCCGGTCCTGAAAGATGAAGCGTAACGAGACATTGCCGCGACACTCGAAAATCTTGTCGCCCAATTTACGAATCCCCAGGCCGCTGTGCACATGCGGGCGGCCAAAGGTCTCCGGCAACTCGCACAGCGCTAACAGGCACTCGGCTCTTTCGTTCTTGGGCAGGTTCTGTAAGCGTCGTAA
>PMYF01000357.1 GCA_003171295.1 Acidobacteriota bacterium
CGCTATCAGTGGCTGTTTTACTCGCTGCTGACCATCTTGCTGTGGGGTGGATGGGGAGCGATTTCCAAGGCTGTGGCGGATGATATCAATGCATACATGAATCAGGTCCTGTTCACCCTCGGAATGTTTCCGCTCATCCTGCTCGTGTTCAGGTCGCCTCGGATGTCCGGAGGCCGGAATCGGAAACTTGGCATGTTCTTCGCCTTTGTAACTGGGATTCTGGGTGGGGTAGGCAACATCACATTCTTCTCATCCCTGAGTTCAGGGGGCCGGGCCTCGGTCGTGGTTCCCATGAGCGGACTGTCCCCCTTGGTTACGGTCATGCTTGCCTTTGTGGTGCTCCGCGAGCGGATGAGCGGGTATCAGAAGATCGGTTTGGGCGTATCTCTGGCCGCCATCTACCTGCTCAGCCTTTAGTCAGGCGGATTCATAAGGAGTCTGTCGTATGCACTTGCCCATGTGGCTGCTCTTCGCACTCATTACCCTGTTGTTCTTCGGCCTCACCGGCGTCACTCAAAAGCTTTCGACGAATGAAATTTCCACGGAATTGTCATACTTTTGGTTTGTACTGGCCATGCTGATGATTGCCCTGTGCATCATCATACTGGCGCCACTTGACTGGCACGTCCGGCCGAAGGTTGTCGTACTGGCGATCGCGGGGGGATTGCTGAATGGTCTCGGAGCCATGACGAGTTTCAAAGCCCTGGAAGTTGGGGGCAAAGCATCCATCGTGGTTCCATTGTGTTACCTCTATCCGCTGGTCGCCATTTGCCTGGCTTTGGCTTTTCTTCACGAAAGGCTGACCCGCACAGGGGTAGCAGGGATTGTTCTAGCGGTCGTGGCCGCGGTCCTGCTGTCGCAGGAACGCCAGACGGAACCCCCGGCATGAGAAGTGGCGAGCCTGCAAGCAAACACGGAAAAGGTCAATTGGCGTTACGTCGTAGTGCTGCTCAAGAATCCTGCAAAAACATATTCGGAGTTCACCTATGAAATTATCCCCCATGAAAGTTCTTTCCGATTCCGAAATCCTCCAGATCCATGAGGCNNAGCATTGCGGGGTCAAAATTGGAAGCCCGAAAGCGCTCTCGCTTCTCCAGGCCAAGGGGCTTCCGGTTGATACTGAAAAGCAGATTGTGCGTTTCCCCAGAGCTTCGATTGCAGAGGCACTGAGTCATGCTCCTGCGCAGTTCGAAGTGTACGATCGCGAAGGGAAGTTCGCTTTCGTCTTAGGTGACGGCAACTCGAAAATCGCGGCCGGGCACAACGCGGTGTTTTGGGTGGACTCCGATACTGGAGAGACCCGTTACTCGACCGTAGCGGACGTAGAGCTATTCTCCCGCCTCTGTGACAAGCTTGAATGTATTGACATGATCGGCATCCCGGTCATGCCCCAGGACGTGCCCGAACCGAGGAATACCCTCCCTTACGGCGTGCGTGCGGTCATCGAAAACAGCCGCAAGCCGATATTCTTCTCAACGGACAACGCCCGGATCAACCGCGCGATCATTAACCTGGCCGAGGCGGCTTTCGCAGGAGATTTCCGGAGCCAGGTGTACGGCATCACCCAGTTGTCGCCCACCAGTCCTCTGTTCTGGGAAGCGGGAGTGCTTGAGGCCATCCTGGACACGGTCCAGACTGCCGTCCCCTTGGCCATTCTTCCCGAGCCGAATGCGGGACTCTCCGCGCCCTATACGCTGGCCGGCTTGCTGACCGTAAACAACGCGGAGTGCATTTCCGGCCTGGCGATGATCCAGATGTTCAAACCCGGGACCAAGGTCCTGTACCCCAATTCCTGGACCGTAACGGATATGCGCGACGCCACCGCGTTGGTCGGTTCAACGGAAACCACCATCTGCCGTGTCGCGGGGGCGCAACTGGCGCGTTTCTACCGTGTGCCGTGTCATACCACCGCGCCCAACTCCGANNTGGGAAAAGACTTTCAGTATGTTCTGTTCTGTGGGTGCAGGAAATGACCTGATTGTTAATTGCGGCATGTTTGCCACGGGTATGACGTGCAGCCACGAACAGTTGATCATGGACGAGGAAATTTCGGCAATCTCGAAGCGGATTGCCGCCGGCGTTCTCGTAACCCCCGAAACCCTGGCGACCGATCTGATCAAGCAAGTCGGCCCGCGCGGTGACTATATGTTGACGGAGCACACCATCAGCCGGCTGCGCGGCGATGAGTTCCTCGCGCCGCGGGTTTCGGTGCGGACTTCGCGCGCCAGTTGGGAAGCGGCAGGTCGCAAGGATACTTATCAAATGGCTCGCGACCAGGTGCGCAAGCTGAGCAAGACTGCTGGCAGTCCGATCGATCCGAAGCGGGCAGCCAAGCTGGCCGAGATCATTCAAAGTTTGAGTTGATCGGGTGAAATGCCGGCCCGGGTTTCCGGGACCAGACCCGCCCGGCACTTATGGCTGATTCCTGCCGGGGTCCCCAGGAGGTTCGCCGCNNCCCGAGATGCAAGTTCCCGAAGGCGCAGGTCGGGGAAGCCAGACGCGCGCCGGTTCGGATGGTTCCCGTCCCGACGCGGGAAGGCACAGGGTCCCTCCCGGCTGGAGGGAGTGAACGCGCATCTCCGGATCAGGTCCATGACGGTCCGCCACTCGAATCTTCGATTACCCTGCATGCTGGTGGGAAGCACGCTGCTCTTTTCCTGGATGGACGTAGGGCCAATTCGTGCTCTGGCTCAGAATCGGGAAGCCGACAATCTGCCTCAAATCATCGAACTTATTGAGCAGGGAAAGCTCCCCCAGGCCGAAGCAAGGCTCGAGGCGGCTCTCAAGAGCGAACCCAATTCCTCCAAGATTTATCGGGTGCTGGGTTATGTCTATCAACAGGAACAGAGGTTTCCGGAAGCCGAGCACGCTCTCGAAGAGAGCCTCAAGCTCTCGCAAGGAGACAACCCGCAGGCGCTGTTCCTGCTCGTTCAAACCAAGTTTGCGTTGAAGAAAACTCGGGAGGCGGTTGCCCTTGCCCGGCAACTCTCCGCGCTTTTAGTTGATGACCCGCAAATCCACTATGCCCTGGGCCGCTTGTTGCGCGAGAACGGCCAAGTTTCCGAAGCCCTTCCGGAACTCGAAAATGCTCACTCCCGCGCGGCTGGAGATCTCGCCATCACGACGGAGCTCCTCATCGCCTACCGGCAGCAGCGCGATTCCGCGAAAGCGGGCCCCCTTCTCGATTCTCTCCTGCGCACGGCCACGTACAGCGACCTCGTGCAAGCCGGCTCCCGGTTGGGGGAAGCAGGCGAACTGGGATTGGCCGTTTCGACTTTCCAGCGCGCCACAGAGCTCCAGCCTGACCGCTACGACGGGAAGTTTGATCTGGCGTTCGCCCTTTTTCGCCTTGGTCAATACCCCGAGGCTAAGAATACACTCGACCAAATACCTCCCACACAAAGCGAAGGGCAGCCCGACTATCACTACCTTCGTGGAAAGGTTGAGTTGGCTCTTCAGCATCCCCAGGCTGCGGGCGAAGAATATGCCAAGGCCCTTCGTCAGCAACCGGGCAACGAAAGCCTCTGCGTCGACGCGGGTTTGCTGGACTCGAAGTTCGAGGATTTCTGGAAAGCCCTGGAGGTGTTCCAATCCTGTGCGAAGGTGCTGCCTGATTCCGTCCCCGTCGAGACAGGGTTAGGTTTGACCTATTTTCGTCTGGGGAAATACCCGGATGCCATTGCCGCCTTCCGGAAAGTCCTGAGCCTGCGTCCGGAAGCCGACGCGGCGCGCGAAGCGTTGGGTTTCCTCCTTTACCTCACCTCCAGCTTCGCAGAAGCCCGGCAGGTGCTTGCGCCGCGGCTGAGAAGC
>PMYF01000718.1 GCA_003171295.1 Acidobacteriota bacterium
CCCCAGAAGGATACCTTCCTCTTTCCCACTGATTTTGGCGGGGCCACCACGCACTTCTATCGCAACAACGGTGATGGCTCGTTCAAGGAGATTACTTCCTCCACGAGCCTCGCCTCCGCTCAGGGACGCATGCGCGGGGCAGCGTTTGCGGATTTCATGAACCGCGGCTACACCGACCTTTTCCTCTTCCGCGACGACGGCCCCCCTCTGCTTTTTGAGAACCAGGGAGAAGACAAGTTCTTGCTGCGGAGGGAAACGGGCTCGCCGCTGGGGGACACCGTCGTGCTGGACGCGCAGGTGGCCGATTTCAACCACGACGGCGCTTTCGACCTGGCCCTCTGGACCCCCACCGGTTACCGCGTCCTGCTTAACCAACGTGACGGGAAATTTGCGCCGCTGGCTTCGGCACCTGCCGTGGCCGCGCCGGCTGGACTCTTCGGCTTCCGCGGCGCCGTGGCGGACCTGAACGGCGACAGCTTCCCGGATCTTCTGGCTGCCGACGCAAGCGGCAAGGTTCACTTCCTGGTTAACCGCGCGGGAAAACTCCAGGAAGGCGCGCTGACGCTTCCTGCCGCAGATCGCGCGGCGCTCGCCGCGCTCGCCCCGGCGTGGCTCGACAATTCCGGCAGGCTCGATTTGCTCGCCCTGACCCGCAGCGGCCAGTTGCGGGCCTATGAGAAGGAGGGCCCGCCGCCGCGCTGGGTGGAAGTGAAGATGAACGGCTACAAGAGCAACAGCCAGGGCATCGGCAGCGTCGTGGAATTCAAAGCGGGCAATTTCTATAACAAGGTGGTCGTTACCAGCAGTCCGATACGGATTTTCACCGGCGACCTTACGAAACTCGATGTCATTCGCGTCACCTGGCCGAACGCAGTCGTCCAGAACTGGATCGACGTACAGACCGACAAGCAGATTGAGGTGCGCGAATCCGAGCGCCTGGCAAGTTCCTGCCCGCTGCTTTATGCGTGGGATGGCCGGAAGTTCGTTTTCGTGACGGATGTTCTGGGCGTCGCGCCGCTCGGCGAACTTGAGCCCGCGGGCACACGCACGAAGCCTTTCCCCGAAGAATTTGTGCGCCTGCCGGATCTCGCGCCAGGCGCCGATGGTGATTACGTCTTGCAGTTGACGGATGAGTTGCGCGAGGTTGACTACTTCGATCAAGTCAAACTCCTGGCGGTTGACCACCCTGCCAGCGAAGAGATCTACTCGAACGAAATCTACTCTGCGAACCCCGGCCGCCCTGCGCTCTACGCGGTGCGTGACAAGCGCTTTCCGGTGTCGGCCGTTGACGATCAGGGCCACGACGTGCTGCCGCTGCTGCTCCAGGCGGACGGCCGCTATCCGGCGAACTTCGCGCCCCATCGCATTCTGGGCATGGCGGACCTGCACGCGCTCACGCTTGATTTGGGCGAGCTGCCTGCCCACGCCCCCGTCAGTCTGTGGCTCAATGGCTGGGTCTTCTGGACCGATTCGAACGGCTCGCGCGCCCTGATGTCAAACCGGCAGCTTGCCATGACCTCGCCGTATTTGCAGGTTCGCGATGCGGCCGGAAAGTGGGTCACGGTGATTCCCGACCTGGGGCTACCCAGTGGCACGAATCGCACCATGCGCGTGGACCTCGCGGGCAAGTTTCTTTCCCCCAATCGCCACGTGCGTATTGTGACCAACCTTTGCGTGTACTGGGACCAGATCTTTTACACCACGAATGAAGCTCCGGCGCCGGCGCCTGGCGAACTGCCGCTGGTCGCCGCGGACCTGCACTATCGCGGCTTCTCAACGCCCACGAGCGACCCGGAGCACCGGAAGCCCGATTCCTTCAATTACCAGCAGGTGATGGCGGCGGCCCCGTGGAACCCCATGCGGGGCAACTACACGCGCTATGGGGCGGTCGATAGGCTGCTGGCGAGGCCGGACGATCAACTGGTGGTGTTGGCGACGGGCGATGAGCTGACAGTGAGGTTCAGTAGTCGTGCGCTCGCGCCCGTCAAGCCCGGATGGAAACGTGATTTCTTCCTCTACGCGCGCGGCTGGGCGAAGGATGGCGAGCCCAATACCGCTTTCGCCTGGACCGTGCAGCCGCTGCCCTTCGGCCACATGTCAAATTACCCGCCCGGCCCGCATGACCGCGCGCCGAGTACTCCCGAGTATCGGCAGTATCTGCGGGAATACCTGACGCGCCCCGGCTACGCCCTTATCCCGCCGCTCGCGCCGGCGGTTCCATAACGGCCCCGCCGGCCGTCGACGGCGCCGCGCCCCTACAAAGCACTCGAGGTGAGAATGCGAACTTCCTGGTCAAGTGTCATGGGGTTTCTCCTGGTGTTCACACTCTCAGCGGTGGCGCAGGAGCAGATGGAGCCGAAGATCGCGGCGCTCGACTGGAACGCCTACCAGGACGAGACCGTGAAGATGATGCAGGAATATCTGCGCATCGACACGTCAAACCCGCCGGGGAACGAGCTCGCGGCGGCCCAGTTCTTCCACCGGTTTTTTGATGCGGCCGGCATCCCCAACACGGTCTACGAATACGCACCGGGCCGCGCCGACTTCTACGCAATTCTCAAAGGCGAGGGCAGCCTGCGCCCCTTCGTCATGCTCAATCACATGGACGTGGTGCGCGCGGATCCGAGCCACTGGCGCCAGCCGCCCTTTTCCGCCGCCCTCGTGGACGGCGAGATGTATGGACGCGGGGCCGTCGATATGAAAGACGAGGGGCTGCTGCAGGCCATGGTGATGGTCATCGCGGCCCGCGAGCACTTGCCGCTGAAGCGCGACCTGATTTTTCTGGGGACCGCCGATGAGGAAGTGGATGGCACCGGCAGCACCTGGTTCCTCGAGAATCACTCTGACCTGGTGCGCGACGCCGAGTACCTGATTACCGAAGGTGGTTCGAACCTGATTCGCCCCAGACAAGGAACGCTCTTCGGCGTGGGAGTTGCCGAAAAGGCGCCCTTCTGGATTCGCCTGACGGCCACCGGGCGCGGTGGGCACGGCTCGATCCCCCTCGCGGATTCCGCCCCCAATCGCCTGATCCGGGCCCTGCGCCGGGTCGTGGACTGGCAACCGCCCATGCGGTTGTTGCCTTCCGTGGAAGAGTATTTCAAAGTCATCGCGGCCATGGAGCCGGAGCCGCGCGCTGCCCAGTTTCGCAATCTGCGCAAGGCGCTTGAGAATCCCAGCTTTGCCCGCGAGATGAGCCGGAACGAGGACTATAACTATCTCCTGCGGGACACCGTCTCGCTGACCGTGCTCCAGGGCGGTTCACAGACCAACGTGATTCCCGATACGGCTTACGCAGAACTGGACGTGCGCCTGCTGCCTGGCGAGGACCCGCAGGCTTTCCTCGCCCAGTTGCGCAACGTGGTGGCGGATGAGGGCCTCCAGGTCGAAAACCTTAACCGCTTGAAGCCACCGAATGCTTCTTCCGTCAATACGAGTCTTTATCGGACCATCGAAGCCGTGGTGCACAAGTACAACCCGCAGGCATGGGTGGCGCCCATGCTTAACGGCGGCTACACGGAAAGCCAGATGTACCGTCCGCTGGGAATCACCTGCTACGGGTTCAACACCCTCGAGCTGACGGAGGAGGTTAACTCCAGCGAGCACGCCGCCAACGAGCGCGTCCCGGTGGAGCAACTGCGGCGTGGGGTGAAAGTCCTCTATGAAGTCGTGGCGCGCGCCGCGAATCAGTAGGGCTGCGCCCCGCCGCGGCGGCCGGGGCGACAAGTGAGGAGCCCAACGCGACCAGCCTTGGTGATGACCTATGGGACGTGAGTACCCAAAACAACCGTTGGTGGGCGTGGGTGGGGTGGTGATCGATCGCAACCGCGTCCTGCTGATTCGTCGCGGCTGCGAACCGCTGAAAGGTGAGTGGTCCCTACCTGGCGGCCTCCTGGAATTGGGCGAGGAACTTACGGCAGGCGTGCGACGGGAATTACTGGAAGAAACCGGCCTGGAGGTTGAGCCGATAGAGGGCATCTTGGCGTTCGACCGCATTGTGCGCGAAGGCGTGCGGGTGAAATATCATTACGTCATCGTGGATTATCTCTGCCGCCGGAAACGCGGGCGGCTGCGCCCCGCATCCGACGTGGTCGACGCGCGCTGGGTGCGCCGCAAGGAGCTGCCCCAGTACCACCTCACGGACATGGCCACCGCCGTAATCGTGCAGGCGTTTGGAATGCTGAAGCGGCGGCGCTAACATCCCTTTGCAACAAGCGAGGGACGGCGGAGATCGCCGCGGTACTGGCTGTTTCTG
>PMYF01000029.1 GCA_003171295.1 Acidobacteriota bacterium
TTACAGATTCCTGCGCAGAGCCGGAAAACATATCGTACCAGTCTTGTCGTCTCGGATTGCCGCCGCCTATTCCCTGCTAGACCGCAAGGCCGAGGCGAAACACGAATTAGGGCGAAGATCCGGCACGAGAAGAGTACCTGAACCAACACGGGGTCGACTGTGGCATCCTAGATCTCTGGAGGCCGTTTCGTGTCGCTGTTCGATCCCAACACAACGGAGGAACGGGTACAGCAACTCGCAAATGATGGCTGGTGGAATGGTAGCGGTCAGCCCATTCCCCCATTGCCCGATCTTGAGACTCGCCACCTAGAGGACGAACTTCTCAAGATCGGCCTAAAGGTCATCGGTTCAGCAGACCGGGCCTCCGGCTGGGACGATGCATACGCCGCATTCGTTAATGCCTTTCTCCGAACCGGCGCAACGCTGACGGAACCCCTTCTTCACGTTGACATCCCGAACATGCTGTTCAACTTCAGCCTACGGAATGGATGGTTCCCGCACCTGACGATCCTTAAAGAAAGCGAACCGGGTCATCTGTTGGCACCAAAACGAATTCCGATTACAGAGTTCGTAACCACCGGGCCGATCTTTCATGAAGTGCACAACAAACGGCAGCAGCTAGGATGGTTCAGAGATCGCATCCGTCTTGCAGTTCATCTTTGGACGGTCAAGGCAAACAAGGTCCTCTCTGAAAGCGATACTTCTGATGCGGTCCCACCGCAGAACGCACCCAGTCAAGTCTCCGAGAAACCTCAACGTACTCATTGGCTTCAAAAGGAGCTAAACCTTCGTGGATGGAGCACCCTAACCCTGTATGAAAACCTTGGGCCGGACCGCAAGACCTCAGAAGCCTACATCAATGGAAAGAGGATTAGGAAACAATCCCTGAAGAAAATCGTCGATGCGCTAAACTCCGAGATCCCGCCAGACGCCTCCAAGATCGACATTAATAATCTTCCTCATTAGAACTTGCGCCCGTAGTTACGCCCAACGGACCGGCAACCCGTCTCTAATGCAGTTGTCGTTCTGAGCCGTCTGCCCTCGTATCTGACCCAACCTCCTAAGCGTAGTCTGAGCTACTTCCTATCTTTTCCCAGTTTCTCCCAGGCGTTTTCCCACATTCTGTGCTGAACTGCAAAGGGCACTATGAAACACTCAAAGAAGCCGCATAAGAGGTGGCGAGAAGGTAAGTGGATGGTAGAACAATATGAAGATAATGATCGAACATCGGAGACGACAATGGACCAACTAGCGAAGAGTATCAAGAGCTTCAGCCGCCGTGCTGAAAAGAAGGACGGCAATTGTTATGTTGCCATGATTGCGTCCGAAGCGCCTTTCTTGCGTCAAACGGCTCTGGCCGGTAAAGACGAATCGCCAGACCTGCTCGAATGCATCAAACTCGGCGTCAAGGTCGAAGACGACCTTAAAGGAAAGGGCTGCACCGTAGTGTTGCCCTCCGTGTTTGCCGGTTACAACGACGACGTGGCGTCGGATGCTTTCGGCACCGTCTCACACTTGGTCGCATTCACCTTGCCCCACGGTGCTGACATCGAGACCTTCAGGCCGAATCTGTACACCAACCGTATCGGTGAAAGCGGGTTTTACTGCCTCATTGTGCAACCTGCGACCACACTTCGGAAGCACTACACACGGTGACGGACAGCCGCCGCATCGGAAGCCGGGGTCCATTAAAGACTCGGCTTCCGAACGAGGTTTATAACGGCGCACACACTGATAGGTATCAGCACGGTTCCGTGAAAACCAAATAATTGGTAGGAAAAGAGCACGTGGTCTGTTGATTTGAACGATCTTCTACCGCCGCCGGGTGCGCCGCCAAGGGCCAGACTGCCGTTTGATGACGATGGCGACGTCGGAAGTGCGGAATCGGATTCGGAAAGTGGTGGAGGGATGAAGAGATAGAAATGCGGCGGAAGAACTGACAGGTGTCAGGCGGGCCTTCGAAGCCACAAGCGTTGGTTGATGAAATAACCGGGGTCCAGGTATGGCTCTGATATGGACAATAAAAGGATTGACTGGAGCCGAAGGACGTGGGGGATTCTCTTGTTTACCCCACGCCCCATCCAATCGGTCAACCTTCCCAAAGTTAAGTAGTCAATCGATCCGGTTCAAGCCCGGTGTCCGCCGCCAATTAATTATGATGGACTCAGACTCTTGCGAGTGAGTCCAGTTCGCACGTCAGGTGAGGCTAACTTGCAAGGCGCTTTCTTCTGCCTCAAAGAGACGGCGCTTCTCGTGTTCGCAGCAATTGGCATGGATGTCTTGTGGAGAGCGCCCGTAGCAATGTCATCAGCACCGCTTCAGTGCCTAGACTTAGTAAGTGGTGGTTTGACAGCCTTCGGATGCTGTGGTACTATGATCAACAGGTAGGAAAGTGGCAACCACGCTCCCTACTCCACTGGAAAGCACCAACGCCTACTAAATTGCTTTCCCTTAGCAAGTCTCGCCAGAGACGCCGCCCCGCTTAAAAAGGGCAGTTGCGGAAGGGAAAGATAATGACCAACAAAACCAACGCAGGTGCAGCCCACAACGAAGAATGGAACTCGTCTATCGGGGTGCGCTTTGTTGATGAGACACAGACGCCGACGATAGAGCCGCCGCCACCCAAGGGATGCTATTACGGGCAGGTTCGGCACGAATTCACTTTCAAAGAACGGGCTGACATTCTGAGAAGACAGGATCCGAACGTGTGGGCACGCTATCACAAGAGGACGATTGTAGAACCGCCAACACACTACCCTAACAGCTATCAATCCGTCATCTGCTGTGATTGTGAGTTGCTGGCGGGTCGTCCTCCGCTGGACGTATTTGCAGGTGCAGCGGCGAAGTTCGACAACCCGCTCTATTACGTGTCGGAGAGCTTGTACGATGCGATCAAGCACACTCACCCGCCAGCCAACATGAATTGGAATGATGTACTATTTCCCTACCCTGCTTTAACCTTCATGTTGCCGAAGGGAGCTTTGAGGCACCCGGACGGACACAATATCGGTATGCTTGGCGTCGTAAAGATATTCCATGAAAGCACCGGATATCACATCGGCATCATTTATCCATCCTTTGATAATCTCCGTCCGGGGAGCACCAACATTGACGATTGGATGATATCGGGAGACGACTCGTTAGAACCATCCGAAGGGTGGCTTGTAAATCACGTAGAAAGCGGTCCCAACTTACCAGAGTTCTCACAATACATTATCGGGCTTGCTGCTAACCTCCTGCTGGTGATGATGGCAAGATCAACACTGGTGACTGAAGGTCCGGCGTTGCCACGCTCGAAGAAGACGCCTTCTTACATTCCGAACCAGTTTAAGCCCACATGGTTGGGGTTGGGCTATCGTACCCGCACTGAATCGAGCAATGGTGAACCGTCCGCACACTACACCGAGTTGGGCTGGCGGTGCGGTCATCTGAAACACCAAGTGTGTGGTGTCGGTAGAGCGGAGAGAAAGGTAATTTGGATAGAGCCGTACATGGCACGCATTAGAGAATTGGTGTCAACGTGAATCTCGAAGCGTATGCCCGTGAGCTTGGGTGTTGCGGCCACATGAATCGGTGGCGGAATGAAAACTTGTGTTGGGCGGAATGCTGGCGACCGGGTGTCCGGGACCGTCACACCGCCGAAATGAACCAGCAGCCGTCGCTCTGAACGGGCGACGTGAACGAGGCCGCCGAGCCGTATCGGGAGTTTCCCGGCCAGTTTCGGCGCTGAAAAATTTTGATGGAAAGGAGACCAGATGAGCCGGATCATTCCAATTTGCTCGTTTTGGTTGTACAACGCAGGTGAAAGCAAAGATAAGAGAGATGCTGGAGAGACGCCAACAGGGTCTACCGGCTTCGCCCGCAGCCGCATCGCTGGCACTGGCAACAGCGGCATCAAATGAACAGTATTACACGGGGCAAGAGGTAGGCAAGCGATTGGCGATCCACCCTGACACCGTGAAGGATCTATTCCGCAACGAGACGCATGGAGTTATTCGCATCGGCAACAAACGGTCCACACGATATAAGAAAGCACACACCACCGAACGATATAGTGCATCTGCTATCGAGCGTCTGATTCGCCGTCTGGAAGCTGGTGAAGATCCACGCTACTGCACAGCCGCCTAACAACCTCACCAAGAAACAAAGCCGTCAAAGAGACNNATTTGGAAATTCGATTATATTGTCTCCGTGTTCCCACGTCGTCATCATGGCTTTCACCGCCGCCAGTTGGTCACCTGGAATCCAGTGCTCATAGTACCGGAGTGTCGTTGCAACATCTGTGTGACCCAAGAGTCGTGAGACCGCTCTGATGTCTACATGGTGACTCAACAAATCAACCGCAAATGTGTCTCTGAATCTGTGTGGGTGAATGTGCCGGACGCCTGACACCTTTTCGAGATACATCAGAGCGTTTTGGTGAAAGCGTGTTCCCCATTGTTTGCGATGTTGTTCTGACCTTTTCTGTTCGTCCTTCGTGCCGTCCATGTTGGTACCTTCGGGATCGTAGAAGGCGTACTTCTCTGTGATCCTTGGGGCAGCAATGATGTATTCAGCAACGTCAGGCCGAATCGGAATGAACACGGCTTCTTCGGTCTTTTCCATTTTCGGCAGGAAGTAGCAATAGACTTCCCTTCCCTCAACTACTCGATTCACTAGGGACCGTGGTTCAAAGAGCGTTGCGTCACTCATGCGTAGTCCGGTGAATCTCAGTGTGTACATGAGTGCGGCGGCTGTCACCGGGTTCTTTGCCCACACGGAGTAACCCGTCTGTTTTCGATTATCGTACCAGTGGGAAATTGCTTCAACCACTTTCGGATCTTCATTTGCCAGGTCGAACGGCATTGTGGATTTCGCCCGTGAGCGTTTTGGCCGTACCAATTGCGTTGATGGATCTTTTGCAATCCACCCACGGGAAGCCGCCACGCCGAAAAAGTCTTGAACGACTTGGATGTAGTGAACCCTGGTCGCCGCCCCAAGATGCTTCCAGCGTTCGACCAATTCGTCACAGAACGCCTCATTGGTCTGGTTCATCATTTTGTAGCCTTTGAGTACAGCGAACCGTAGCAGGGCATTTCTGATGGGGTTGTAGCTGTTCTGGACTGAGTTGTCCTTCACGTCCCTTTGCGCCTGGATGATGCCGATGTAGTTCTTCCACGCTTCCTCAATGTTCATGTCTGGTAGCGGAGCAACCAGCGGCTCGCCCAATTCGAGTTTCCTGATTCGTTCGGCGGCCACGAACAGGTCTTTGGTATCGAGTGCTTCCCGGTGCCAATTGCCACGGATGTCCACACCGACGACCCGGAGCGGACAATCACATTTTTTGAGTTCTTTTGGCGAGAGCGGTGGGAGAGGTTCCGGCGTGCCATTCTTGCGCTTGTGATCGGCACGGTTGCGAGTACACTCTTTCGTATGGCGTCTCTCAGCTTCCAGCATGATCCAAGTTTAGCAGAACTGTACGCCCATTGCACACTAACACACGAGCGAGTATGAACTAGCGTGTTATGAAGGAGATACAAAACTAATGGAAATCACCTGGCTCGGTCACGGTACCTTTCTCTTCCGGCTCGCCTCCGGGCAAGTCATCGTCATGGATCCCTGGATCGAGGGCAATCCCGCCTATCCGAAGGGATACAAGATCCCGCGCGTGGATACTATTTGCATCTCGCACGGACACTTCGACCACATACACGACGCCGTGCCCCTGGCCGCGCGCTTCTCGCCCGAGGTGGTGGCGATTTATGAAACCGCCACCTGGCTGGAGTCCAAGGGCGTCAAGAACACCCGCGCCATGAACAAGGGTGGATCGCAAAAAGTGGGCGAGGTCACCGTGACCATGACGCACGCCATTCACAGTTGCGGCATCCTCGACGAAGGCAAGATCGTGTACGGCGGCGAGGCGGCGGGGTACGTCCTGCGCTTCGCCGACAATCGCGCGCTCTACTTCGCGGGCGACACCAACGTCTTCTCCGATATGGCCTTGATCGAGCAGCTCTACCATCCGGAACTGGCATTCCTGCCCATCGGCGACCTCTTCACCATGGGCCCCCGCGAGGCGGCTCTCGCCTGCCGCCTGCTGCGAGCGAAGAAGGTGATCCCCATGCACTTCGGCACGTTTCCACCGCTCACCGGCCGGCCCGACGACCTCCGCGAGCGCATCCTCGGCCTGGAAACCGACGTCTGGCCCCTCGAACCCGGCAAGCCGGTGGAGTGGTAAGAGGGACCTCGAAACGTGCCCGATTATACGCCTTCATAGGCAGTATCGAGAATTCCTATTGGACGCATTGTCCGGAATGACATACAATCACGGCAGATAGGCCTCGTCGCCCTTTCAATTTCCCCCAAAAAGAGGTGCACTATGGCTAGAATTCTACTTGCCGGCCTGGAAACCACCATCGCCGACGAACTCAACAGGGTATTGCGTCAACTGGGACAAAACGTGCACACCGCGGCGGCAGGGAGTGACGCAGCCGTCCCCGGAGACATTCAACTAATCTTTGCGCCCGAGGCGGATCTGCTTAGTATCCAGCGAGGCTACCCGGGCATTCCGGTGATCGTGGTCAGCCGCCTGCCAGAAGTCAGCGCCTGGCTGTGGGCCCTGGAGCAGGGAGCCGCCGATTACTGCGGCGCCCCGTTCGAAGCCCGCCAGGTTCGTTGGGCGCTCAACTCGTCGCTGGCGCCCGCCAACCGCCTCGCCGCGTAGCACCCGGCCGAACACCTGCGCCACATCGCACCGTACATCTGGTGTAGTGCGGCCGAAGTCCTGCCCGTTTTGTGGGGCAGCCAATCCTGGCTGCAGCCGGCTCCTGCCGGGAGCGATGGCCTGCACATGGCTGAGGAAGCCGCCTGGAAAGGCGGCTGCAGGCAAGAT
>PMYF01000236.1 GCA_003171295.1 Acidobacteriota bacterium
TGGCCTCCCGGCACGAACAGCTAAAAGTTCGTGCCGTTTTTTTTTATCAGTACAGATTCCTCCTCGCTCCCAAGCTCCCTCGTTCCGTCGGTCCCTGCCGTTGTCAAGCCCCCCAACCTCAAAATCACCTTGACCGCCACGCGTTAAATGGTTGTTTTTCTGATCTCTGCCCCCTGATCTCTGATCTCTGTGAAGTTTGCTGATAATTTCCACCTCTCGGCGCACAATCGTCCTATGATCGCCAGGCAGATTTTGATGTCCGGACCGGAACCGCTCCTCGCCGTCTATTGGCTACTGGCTATTGGCTACTGGCTACTGGCTATTGGCTATTGGCCACTGTCCACTGTCCACTGACTTTCGGATACCGGCGTCTCGTAAGTTCTTTGTTATCAAATATGGAGGTATGGCATACCGGGGGAGGGGGCGGGGGCTTACTCAAGAGTTAACATCGTCCGGCCTGACCGCAGTCTTTGGGTTAAAAATGTCGGGGGATGGTATCAGGAACTCAAAGGTAAACCCGAGTGTCAGCTCTTTCTGCTTGCGCCCGGGGCCCGCATTCCAGGGATTTCGGCTTTGCCGTAATATTGGACTTGAGGCACCGTGATGAAGCGTTTCTTCAAAAGCCGCTGGGTCTGGACTCTGGCTGTCTTCGCGATCACCGCTGCCAGCTACGCGCAGTGGTCCAACCCGTCCGACGACGTTCCCGCCTATCACCCTTCGGCGCCCCTCAATATCCGTGCCATTCCGCCGATGCTCCACGGAACGCAGTTGACGGGCCCCAACTTCCGCTACCACTGGCAGGTGCGCGCCTATCAGCTCGCGGCGCAGATTCCCGGCGTCATTTATCAGTTGCCCTGCAATTGCCGCTGCGACCGCTCCCTGGGCCACACCAGCCTGCACAGTTGCTACGAAACCACGCATTCCACCCAGTGCGACGTTTGCGCTGCGGAAGGCTTCTACGCCTACTTGAAGACCAAGGCCGGCTGGACCCCCGCGCAGATTCGCGCCGGCATCGCCCGCCGCGAATACGAATCCATCGACCTGCAAAAGGAATAGAGCGCACCAGGCAAACTGTTTGTATCGGGGCGCGAGTGTACTCGCGCCAAAAACGCACAGAGCAAACGATGGGGCTTTCGCGCTGTGTCATTGCGGGCTGTCTGCCGCATCGAATTTCAATTCGGCGTAAAATAGAACGATGCAGCACGAGCCATTCGGCTCCGCGCATGCACCCGTCGGCGCTCTTCGGTCATCGAGTGAGTGCCGGTATCCGGTTCCCGGCGTGGATCTTGGCCGTCCGGGTGGAAGTGGGGGCGTCACGGTTTCGACGGGATCGATTGCGGCATGGGAGACATGTCGGGGGGTGGGCACCCGTAATCGCCTGCAAAACTAAAGTTGCCAACCAAGAACTGGCACTTGCTGCTTAATTAAATAAGCAGCCGTCTTCCACGGCTTCGCCTGCGGGCTGTGAGCGGACGTCATTCAGTGGGCTGGCTGAAGCGGCTCGGTCCGGGCGGCTGAGGCGAGATCAATCGGACTAGTTTCCGGCGCATCTTGTCCGTTCTTAAGCGTCGCGGAGCGAACCCAATCGAACCGGACACAGCATGGACTCTCCCGGCTGACAGCGATTTCGGACGCGGGTTCGACTCCCGCCGCCTCCACCAATTCTAAGTTACCTATTTTTCGGTAGCTTATCTTCCAAGGGAAAAACGGACGCGCAATTTTGTACGTGATTTGTACGTTGCGCCCACTTTGAAAACGCCGATGGCATTTCCAGCTTTCTCACAGCTCCGGCGGCTGCCGCCTCGCGCATGCTCAGCCGGCCTTCCACAACAGTTATCGCGTTCCGAGGTACATTCCGGCCAGAGAATCTGCTTTTGAGCGTTCCACTACCTTTGCTAGTCTATTGGAGTGGCCGGGGCGCAGGTTTCTGCCCACGGCAGTCCGGAGCAGGTTGTACCCGTATGGGCAGCCGGCGCCAGGAGTCCCACCCATGCGAATGGGCCGCGAGCAAAAAGAGGAATCAAAGCGCACGGCGCCGTTGTGTCCATCGCCTTCGTACGGCCGCCGAAGGATCGGCGCGCTGGCTGGGGTCGCGGTTGCTTTCGTTCTAGCCGCGGCGCTTTTCGGCGGGACGAGGCTTGGCGCGCAGCGACCCGAGTCGGCGCCTTCGGCTCGAAGCCAGGGAAAGCCGGTAGTTTCGCCTCAAGCGAGTTTGGCGGCGCCGCCGTCTGCCGCACGACAGGCGCCTGCCGTTTCCGCGCCGTCCGTCGCGCCGCACGCGCCGGACTGGCCGGCCAACGATCAGCCTTCCGATGCCACCGTGACCTGGGACAGTCAGGGTTTGCGCGTCGTCGCGGTCAACTCCAGCCTGACGCAGATTCTCAAGGCGATTGCGACCCAAACCGGCGCCACTCTGGAAGGGTCGAACACGGATGAGCGCATTTTTGGGGTCTATGGGCCTGGGCCGGCGCGCGATGTGATCTGCCAATTGCTCGACGGATCCGGGTACAACGTGCTCCTGGTCGGGGAGCTGGGGCAGGGCACTCCACGGCAGATCATTCTCACTGCCCGCACCGCCGCAAGCTCGCAGCCGGGAAAAGTGAACAGCCAGAGTGCGGCCGAGAGCCAGGATACCGAGGCCGGGCAGGAAGCGCAGCAGCCGGAGCCTCCGCCCCAAGGCTTGCCCGCGGGGTCGCGGGGCCAGGTTCGTCAGGATCCGCAGGATCGCCGGGAGAAGCAGTTGCTGATGCAGCTGCAGATGATGCAACAACAGCTGAACCCGCAATAGGGGCGGGCTGGCCGGCTTCGGCCTACCGTTTTGATGAAAACGCTATAGCGCCGGCAGTTTTCTTGCTGCCGTTTCGGCGCGGCTCAGTTCGCGCCCTCGCGAGGACCCAGCCAGTACCGGCTAGGAGACCCGCTATAGGGCTCCGCAGGATTCCATCGCTCCGGGATCTGAGCCGCGAAGCGCAAGCATGGAAGCGGAAATGAATCGCGATCGCGCCGTCATCAACTGGAAGTTCACACGCAAAAAAAACGCCGGAAGTTCGGCTACAAAAGGAACAAGGTAGTTACCCGCTTCATTCAGGTCCGCCCAATATTTTGGGGGCAGCTAGCAACAATGTGTACGGGATGTTGCGGCCATCTGAGTCAAGCGGATAGCTACCAGTAACAAATTCAGGTTGTCAGAGGTCTGGTACCGTGTCTTCGTGATTTCGTAACTGACCGAATGAATCTGGGCGCCCCAGGTCCCGATTTTGGGACCTGGGATTGTACGAAACCCGATAGACACGGTACTAGGGAGGTGAGAGCGGGACAAGCAGCGATTCGCTTCTCCCGCTCACGTTCAAGTTTAATGGGAGGCGGTCTGCGTCCAGTTGCTAACCGTGAAATTCTTGGTTGACCCGCCCGTGGTGCTGATTTCGAAGCCAAAGCAAGTCTGAGTGAAAGTGGCGCCCGCCGAGATGCCGTACCCGTGGCTCTCCAGGTATTCGAGCATGGCGTAGATGTCCACGCTCGAGGAGCTTTGGCCAAAATTCTTGCCGCCGCCTGGATCTGTGTATTGCCAGATGAGTTCCGCATTCGAAGCGCCACCATTTTTGCACAGGTTCCATGTCGCTGTCGGGACACCGTGCGTCCCGCCGAAGCTGACGTTGGTGGCCAGTACGGTCGTCCAACCAGTGCAGACGGAAGTGTTGACTAACTGGGTCTGGATCATTACCTCTTGGGCCCAATTGTTCAGCCAGATGTCGTAGCCGGCATCCATGACGGTAGCCGACGACGTGTCCGGGGTCGTCGCGAAGGACGAATACATGTAGCTGTAGCTGTCCACCGTCGGCACCGTGTAATCGTAGTACTGGATAGCCGCGCTGGGGTAAGTATGGATAGCGCCTGAGCCGTCCGTCTGGAAGTTGGCAGCGATATACCAGCTAGCGGGGCTGGTCGTGTACATCGTCTGGCTCCACGATGCAGGCGGGCTCCATACGTCGTTTTGCGTGATTTGCTCGTAACTGGCGCTGAGCGACGAGTCGTTATACGGCCCGCAGGTGGCGAGTGCGGCGGTTATGGTGCACACCGATCCCGACGTCACGGT
>PMYF01000848.1 GCA_003171295.1 Acidobacteriota bacterium
GAGATCGTAGGCGTCTTCGCCGACAGCGCGATGCGCTCCCCAAGCGGCCAGTAGAACCAGCGCAAAGGCAACCAGAACATTCCGCATCATCATCCGCAGATTACGCAGATTTCACAGATTAGGCAAGCGGAGGGCCAGCTTGGCGGCCATCGTAGACAAACCCTGAGCAGCTCTATCCCGGGACGCGGGCAGGGGGGCGAGCGCACGGCCCGCCCCGGCGCAGTCTCACGCGTGAGACGTTACTTGATTTCCAGGCCGTACTTGCCCAGGTTGAGTTTCGTGGGCCCGCCCTTGGCGGTGGTCACGGCCAGTGGCTTGGGTTGCTTGATGGTGTCGTCGTTCTTGACGGCGCACNNAATACTGCACACGGAAAGCTTGGTTTCTGAAATCAGCATGCCGAGGTACTTCTGCTGAATCTGTGAGCTGTAGCCCGAGGTGTCGATGATCGCCAGAACCACGCGGGCGCCCTTGGCGTTCTTCAAGAAAACGGCGTTGTTTTTGTCAACGGGAATCCGGTTTCCTTCCAGGTAGATATCGTTGGGCACGGCCTTGGTGAAGGCATCGCCGGTAACCGGCTCGTACCCTCCCTGCGCGCGCAGCGTGTTCGGCCAAACCGCCAACAGAAAAGCCATCACTAGGAATCCGACGGGAACCAGGGTTCTCTTCATGGGTTCTCCTCCTCAGGAATTTGCCAGGGTACGCCGAGATGGCTCGAAGCCATCGCGAAGCAGGCGAAGTCTATCATGAATGGCATCATGCGCCGCTGCCCCGTGTTAATTTGTTGCTGCGCGCGGCGAGTGAGCGGTAGGATGCCTGCACAGGGCCGGAAGGGCCAATCGCCCTGCGCGACAGGAGGTTTCCCAGTGTCTGAACGGCGGGCAAAGATGAAACAGAGCATGGCTCTCGGCCTGTGTCTGTTCGTGATGGTTCCAATGATTTCCAAACGAGGTCACAAATCCCCACCAGCGCCGCCGCCCGACTACAAGCCGGTGACGGTCTATGATGCTGCACGTCATCCCGCCCAGGATCTTCAGGACGCCATGGGAGAGGCCACCCGGAGCCAGCGGCGCATTCTGCTGGAGGTGGGGGGCGACTGGTGCGTCTGGTGCCACATCATGGACGGCTTCTTTGAGGGCCATCCTGCCTTGCAGAAGTTACGCGACAGCCACTACGTGACGGTAAAGATTAACTTCGGCAAGGACAATCCCAACGAAGAATTCCTCTCGCACTATCCTCGCATTGCTCAGTACCCGCACTTCTTTGTCTTGGACTCCCAGGGCAAGCTCGTGCAGTCGCAAGACACCGGAGTCTTCGAACATGGCCGAACCTATAACTCCAAAAAGCTTGCTTCTTTTCTGAAGAAGTGGGCGCTGCGGGAGAAGCAGGTGAAAGCTCTTTAGCAGACCGCGGGAAAGACCAGCCATGCAGGAATCGTCCTAGCGACCCCATAAGGAGGAGAGCCAGTTTCGCTTTCCCTTTCCACCCCGGACTTCGGCCCAATCGGGCTGCGGCGGCAGGGGGAGTCCCTGAATAACGGCTTCGGGGTTGGCGCGAATTAGCAGGTCCGCGATCTCCTCCCCTTTGGCTTTGGCGACCTTGCGATAGCAGCGGGAGAGAATCGGCGGCCGCCGTTTCACGTCATGGGCATCGGTCGCGAAGAAGTGGACCAGGCCCATATCCAGCAGGCGCTCAGAAAATTTGCGGGCCTGGGAGCCGAACCCACCGGTGTACGACTGCGCGGTGACTTGCACCAGGCAGCCGTTTGAGACCCACTCTTCGATCACCTCGGGCTTGCGCTGGATCAGTGGGTTACGCTCCGGATGGGTGATGATGGGGGTGAGGCCGGCAACGTGGATATCGTAATAGACCCGGGTCATGTGCTCCGGGATGAACTGGTCTGGCAATTCGACCAGCAAGTAGGAGGTCTGGTTGATGGTGAAATCCTTGGAATCTTCCACGCAATGTTGGATGTTGTCGTAAGAGAGGTGGAAGTCGCAGCCCAGCAGGAGTCGAGGTTGCTCGCCCACGCTTTCCTGAAGCTGCGCCAGCAATTGGCGGTTGCGCCCCGGGTCGAAGGTGTAGGTGTAGTTGGAGTGCGGCGTGGCGACCAGATGCGTGATCCCGTCGGCAGCCGCGACGTGGCACATCGTGACCGCCATCTCCAGCGATCGCGCCCCGTCGTCAACGCCGGGCAGAGGATGGCAATGAATGTCGATCATCAGAAGGGTTCAAGCCCGCGGGCGATCTTGCCGCGTTTTCCTCTCTTAGGACTGTGTCACCACGCGGAAGCCGCTGCCACTGAAACTCCGGGGCTTTTCCGGCTGTGTGGCAGGCACCGCGAGGCAGC
Source organism: Acidobacteriota bacterium (assembly GCA_003171295.1). GTDB lineage: Bacteria > Acidobacteriota > Terriglobia > UBA7540 > UBA7540 > Bog-366. Next base: position 2,348 of record PMYF01000848.1, read on the forward strand.
AGGATACTCTGCCACCGCAGGGCGGCAAGAAAGTTAGGATAACATGCCCGACGCAATCTCGGGCGAATGGTTTGAGCGATCCCGTAATGCTTTCCTGCTATGCGGCGCTGTTAAATGCATTGCAGAATCCTGTATTTGGGATTACAGAATATAGAAATTGAAAG
>PMYF01000657.1:0-2353 GCA_003171295.1 Acidobacteriota bacterium
TCCGCCAATTCTTTCACAGATTCCCGTTGAGGTCTGCGGTTCTTCCTGCGTCATATGAGCGAATGTGTCGGGGGGTAGCGCAGACCTGTTTTGGAGGTCTGCGGCTCGTAGCGCATTGCCGACAAAAAGCCGCGGACCTAGCGAACAGGTCTGCGCTACCTTGCTTCCTGTGTCATGTGAGCGAATGTACCGTGACGCAGCGGCCCGGATACGAGATTTGCGGTTTATCCAAAAAAGAGCTGCGGATCCCAAAAACGGGGAACCGCGCTACAAAACCGGTGCCCCCTACGCTAGCTTAGGGCTTGAGCAGGCGATAACTCACGAAGGCTAAGTGTTTGCTATCCGATGACCAGGACGGCACGTTCATCGTTCCCTGCCCTCCGAAGAGCTTCACCAGGACGCGCGGCTCGCCGCCCGCCGCTGGCATCAGGCGCAGCATGACGTCTTTGTTGGGCGGGTGCCCCTTCACGTGTTTGTCGAAAGAAATGAACGCCAGCCATTTCCCGTCGGGTGAGGGGTGAGCGAACCAGTTGGCGTAATCGTCGTGGGTCACTTGCTCCTGCGCGGTTCCATCCGGCCGCATGCGCCAGATCTGCATCCAGCCTGTGCGCTCTGAGTTAAAGTAAATGTATTGGCCGTCCGGTGAATAATCGGGACCGTCGTCGAGGCCCGCGGCCTCCGTCAGCCGCCGCTCTTCCCCGCCCTCNNTTGCCGTCGGGAGACCAGCCGTGCCAGTAAGACGGCCCGCGCTCGGTTACCTGACGCGCCTTCCCGCCGCCGGCTGGGAGTACATAAACCAGTGAACTCTCGCCCGGCGAGTTGCTGATCGCGAGCCATTTGCCGTCCGGCGAGAACCCGTGGTCGTTGTTGCAATGGATGGCCTCGCCCGTATCCAGAAGACGGGGTTCGCCGCCTTCGACCGGCAGCATGTAGAGTCGTCCGCCGCTGTTGAAGAGCAGAAACTTCCCGTCACGCGACCAGTTGGGCGCCTCGAAACGCTTTTCGGCATGGTAGACGACGCGCCGCTCGCGGCCGTCCAGAGAGATAATCTCCAAGCGGCTTTCCACGGCCCGCTCCGGCAGTTCTTCCTCCTTTCCTCCCAGGCTGCTCACGTTTGAGAGCACCGCCTCTTCCAGCGCTTCGGCGTCATGGGCGCACACGGCCAGGCCCACATATACGGGGTCATGCAGCGGGACTTCGACAGACCCCGCCAGCTCCAGCGGCCCACCAGGGCGCGACGCCCAGAGCGCAAACGTGTTCCCCAAGCGGACCAGCCGAATTGTTTCCGGCATCGAAATCTTCGACTGAATCTCCTCAGTGACGCCGCCCTCGGTCAAGCGATATTGCAGGCTCGTGAGTCCGCTTGCATGCACTACCAAGTCAGCGTAAGGCGCACTCGGGCCCAANNAAGGCGACGTTGGCCGTCAAGGTCAAATCCCCGGAAGCGTGCCGCCACAGGAAATGGAACGCGTCCTTATCTTCCCACATGTTGGCGCCGCCCCCCGTGATGCGGTACTCACCGCGTGAGGCGTCGAACGATACGGAACCCGCGCGTAGCGGGCCGCCGATATCGGTTTCGCCTTCGAAGTCGCCGTGCGACCCCGGGGCCGCAGCGGAGGGCGTCACAGCAAACACGCACCCCGCGAGCACGGCGGCCAACAGCCCCGCTCCCCACAGTCTCCCCAAGCAATTCCTGCCTTGGACGCGGCGAGACGAGTGACAAGTTTTGATCATGACGGCCTCCTCTGTTCGCTGAAAGGTAGATGAAAACCCGCTGGCTTGCAAGTACACATCCGGGGGGTACTGGTGTCATTTGCGAGACGCGGATGCTCCCAGGTAGAGTCATTCCCGCGAAAGCGGGAATCTACTCTGCAAGCCATGGGAAATTCGCCGCTGACGGACTGGATTCCCGCTTTCGCGGGAATGACCAGTGTTTCGTGAGGGATCCCATTCCAAATGACACCACCTCCTCCTCGGGGTAAGAATTTCGAGAGCTGCTTCCGCGCAAAGGGATTCTCCGCACGCGAGAGGGCTCTGCTATAATCATGCGTTTATCGTGGCGCGCGCGTTTCGCACTGTGGGGGCGGCCTTCCCAGCGCCGAGCGGCGCCGCCTCCAGTGACTTTCAGCACGGGGAGAAGCTGTTTGTTACCCGAGATCCAACAAAAGGTCCAGGCAAAGTTCGTGGAAGCGGTGGGCCATACTTTCCATATAGGAGTTGCGCCGCCGGCGCTAGACTCACCTCCGAACCTTGAGATGGGCGACATTTCCCTCGCCGCCTGCTTCGAGCTGGCGAAGCAGTTGCGTCAGCCGCCACGCAAAATCGCCGAACAACTAATTCCGCGCCTCTCCGG
>PMYF01000657.1:2377-6506 GCA_003171295.1 Acidobacteriota bacterium
GCGCACATCGGGCACCTGCGCAACGCCGTTCTGGGTGACACCTTCGTTCGCCTGCTGCGCTTCCACGGCGAGAACGTCGAAGTGCAGAACTACATTGACAACACCGGCGTGCAGGTGGCGGACGTCGTGGTGGGATTCCTGCACTTGGAGAAGAAGACCCGGAAAGATGTCGAGGCGTTGATTCCCAACCCGGCGGTGCGATTCGACTATTACTGCTGGGATCTCTACGCGCGGGTTTTCCATTGGTATGAAGAAGACAAGGCTGCCCTTGAACTGCGCGCCCAGGCCCTCAAGGATATTGAAGATGGCCGTGGCGAGGCCGCCGCGCTGGCTGAGCTGATTTCCACCGCCATCGTCCGCACGCACCTGGAAACGATGTTTCGCATTAACGTCCGCTACGACGCGCTGGTGCAGGAAAGCGAGATCCTCAAACTGGATTTTTGGAAATCCGCTTTCGAGCTGCTCAAGCAAAAAGGGGCGGTCCGATTCGAGAAGAACGGCAAGAACGCCGGGTGCTGGGTCATGGACCTGGGAGAGGCTGCCAGCGAAGGAGAAACAGAACCCGAGGACGCCGATGACATCAAGATTATTGTGCGCTCCAATGGCACCGTGACCTACGTCGGCAAAGACATTGCTTATCATCTCTGGAAATTTGCACTACTGGGAAAGGATTTTGGCTACAACGCCTTTTACCGCTACCCGGACGGGCGCGAGGTTTGGCGAACCACCGTGCACGGCCAGGCCGACGCGCTGCCGTTCGGCCATGCCAGCGCCGCCTACGCCGTCATTGATACGCGGCAGTCATACCTGCAAAACATCGTCAAGGCCGCCTTCCACACGCTGGGATACCACGAGTGCGCCGCGAACCTCCACCACTTCGCCTACGAAGTCGTGGGACTCTCGCCGGGCTGCGCCGAGGAGATGGGGATTGCGCTCAGCCCGGACGATCTCGAGCGGTCTTACGTGGAAGTCTCCGGGCGCAAAGGTCAGGGCGTGAAGGCCGACGACCTGATTGACACGCTCATTGCCCGCGCCTCCCAAGAAGTGTGCTCCCGCAGCACAACCCAGGACCCGGCCGAGCAGCAGGCCTACGCTCGCCAGATTGCCGTGGGCGCGCTACGCTACTTCCTTCTGAAATACTCGCGCCGCGTCATCATTGCCTTCGACTTCAAGGAAGCCCTGGCCTTTGAAGGCGAGACCGGACCCTACCTGCAATACAGCGTGGTGCGGGCGCGGAATATCTTTCGGAAGTTCCAGGAAGCGCAGCCGGAATTCAAACCCGAGCAGTTGGCGCACTTGCTTACGGTCGACCAGGCACAAAGCTTCTACACGGGAGAGGATGGCCTGGCGTTTTGGGAGTTAACCATGCTGGCCGGCCAGTTGGAGGCGGCGGTAGAGCAAGCCATCAGCAGCGAAGAGCCCGCCGTGGTGGCGAAATATGCCTTCCGCCTCGCCCAGGCCTTTAACAACTTCTATCATCGCTACCACATCCTGAGTGAATCTGACCTGGCGCGCCAGCACTTCCTGCTCTACCTCGTCCACCTCACCGAGCGCACGCTCACCCTGGCTACGGAGCAAATGGGCATCGAGATTCCCGAGCGTATGTAAGAAAAAGTACGGCTGCTGAGCGGGCGCGAAGGCTGGAGCGCCGCCCCCCGAGGCGGCAGCGTGTGGGCAGGATGCCGCCGCTACCAGGCAAGGTGCGATCGCGGCTAGGCCGGGAGACTGGTCAAAAGCTTTACGAGCGTCCGCACGCCGTGGCCCGTGGGCCCCTTGCACCGGTAGGGCTTTTCATCGTTCGCCCAGCGGGTGCCGGCAATGTCCAGATGGACCCAAGGTGTGTCGCCGGCAAATTCCCCAATAAACATGGCGCCGGTGATCGCTCCCCCCGGACGCCCGCCGGTGTTCGCGAAGTCGGCGATGGAGCTCTTGTAAAGCTCGCGGTAGTCATCGTCCACCGGCAATTGCCACATTCTTTCGCCGGCCGTCTGGGCGGCGGCCAGCACGCGGCCGACCCAATCCTTGTTCCAACCGAAGACGCCGGTGGTAATGTGGCCCAGGGCAGTCGTTACGGCGCCCGTCAGNNCAAGCGGCCCTCCGCGTCTGTATTCAGGATCTCGATGGTCTTCCCGGACATCGACGTGATGACATCCCCGGGCTTGTAGGCTTTTCCGCTGGGCAGGTTCTCAGTCGCCGGAATGAGCGCCAAGACTCGCACCCGGGGCTTGAGTTGTGCAATCGCCTGCATGACACCCAGCATTGTGGCCCCACCCGCCATATCCGTCTTCATCTCATGCATGTTCTCGCCGGGTTTAAGGGAGATGCCCCCTGAGTCAAAGGTTACTCCCTTCCCAATCAAACCGATCACCGGCTGTTCCGGGGCGCCCTCCGGCCAGTAGCGAACGATGATCAGTCTGGCAGGTTCCTCGCTGCCCTGCGCCACCGCCCAGAAGGCGCCCATTTTCAAAACCTGTATCTCGGCGGGTCCAAGGATTTGGCACTCCAAGCCGAAGCGCGTGGCCATGGCTTCGGCGCGCGCCGCCAGCAGGGTGGGCGTCAGGCGATTGGACGGCTCGTTGACAAGATCGCGCGCGAAGTTCTGGGCCTCGCCAAGAATGCGGCCCCGCTCCAGCGCGGCTTCCGCTTCCGGGGTGAGCGCGTCGCCGCCCGTGGCCAGTTCCAAGCGGTCAATTCTCTTCTCACTCGTGTGCTCAGTCCGGTAGCGGTCGGCGTCGTAGTCGGCCATTAGCGCCGCCTCCACGGTCGCCTCGACCGCAGAAGGGTCCGTCCCGCCGAGAATCCAGGCAACATCCCGCACGCCCCGCGAACGCAAGCCTCTGATCGCGGTTCCCACCACATGACGGAGTTGCCTCTCGCTAAACTTCTCGCTCTTGCCGGCCCCCACCACCAGCAGCCGGGTCGCAGCCAATCCCACCGGCAGATGAACCAGCGTGCATTCAAAACTCTTTCCGGTCAGCTCGCCCGCCGCCTGCAATTCCTCGAGGAAGCCCCGCGTTTCTGCCGGCAATCGCCCCACCGTGCCACTCGTGGCGGGCGTACCCTCGAAGGCATAAGCCACCAGCGCCGAGCAAACCACCTGCGGTAAAGGTTCGTGTCGGAATTCAGTTTTCACAGGTCACATCTCCTTCTTGGAATGGCAAGATAACACGCCAGAGACGTTAGGAGTGGCGCCGGCGATGTTCGTGTATGGCCTGCTGGGTCTCGCGTTCGATGGTGCGTCGCCGCGATGTCTCCCGGTGGTCGTAGACTTTCTTGCCCTTCGCCAAGGCAAGTTCACACTTGATCATGTTCTTCTTCAGATAGACCCGGGTCGGAATTACCGTGAGTCCTTTTTCCTGGGTACGACCCGCAAGCTTGTCGATCTCCTGCCGATGGAGCAGCAGGCGCCGGTCGCGCAGCGGCTCGTGATTGCAGTAACTCCCCGCCGTGTAAGGGCTGATATGACAGTCAATCAACCATGCCTGGTTTCTCTCGAAGTTGACATAACTGTCTTTGAGGTTGATCTTCCCTTCGCGAACTGACTTCACCTCCGTGCCGGTCAATTCCAACCCTGCCTCAAACTTGTCCAGGAGAAAATAGAGGTGATGTGCCTGCCGGTTCACGGCGAAATGCTTCACGGCGGGCTGGGACGGCTTCGGCATGGAGCGCACCTGTTCGCGTAAACCACGCTTGGGGAAGACGCCATCTTAGCACAGCCTGCCGCACCGACGCCGGCCGTTCTCCAAATCCTAAAATCCCTATTGCCAAGAGAACGCCATTCCATTATCATGATCGTGCGGGGTGGAGCAGTCTGGTAGCTCGTTGGGCTCATAACCCAAAGGTCNNTCCAGCCCCCGCAATAACTTACCTCGACACACTAAAACCAAATCATTAAGATCAGAAGGCTGTGTCAAGTATTGTGGAACCGTGTGGAGTCGCGCCGAGTTGGGCCGAACCGGCGTGCTTCATGAGTCGTCTGACGCTGGGCAGTCCTCGATTTCTGTACCAATCATAAGGCGAATTGCAGGGTATTTCATCTCTCCGGGGCGGATTCCAGAGGTTCGTCGTGGAGTCTGGAGTAATAATAATCCTCCTGGCCTAAAACTATAGATTCTAGCCAGCCTGGTTC
>PMYF01000800.1 GCA_003171295.1 Acidobacteriota bacterium
TTCCTTCGTTTCGCCCAGGACCGGGCGCGGCGCTCGATGTGCCCGGCAGGCGCACCGCCCCCTCACCCGGCCTGCTCCGGCTGGTGAAAGCGTCGGCAGCGGTCCCCTCTCCCGCGAGGGGAGAGGGCAAGTTGACGCTAGGATTTCGCGGGCAGAGCGGTGCACCCTCTCGCCCGAGGGGAGCGGGCTGGTGAATTGCGTTGGGCGGGCGGCCCGGCGAGAGAGGGTTTTCAGGCGGAAGGAGGACTCTTTCCTTGGTGGCGCTGGCGCGGCTTGCAAGCGTGTATAATGCAGGGCTGGTCTGGCCATTCTGGAAAAAGGGAATCAGCTTATGAGTGCTTCTGTAGAAGCGCGCACGAAATATGAGGCCGTCATTGGTCTGGAAGTGCATCTGCAACTTCTCACCCAATCGAAAATCTTCTGTTCCTGCTCGACGCATTTCGGTGACCCGCCGAACTCGAACGTCTGCCCGGTCTGTTTAGGGTTGCCCGGAGCGCTTCCGGTGCTCAACCGGGAGGCCGTAACGATGGCCATGAAAGCCGCTTTGGCGCTCAACTGCGTCGTCAATGCCCAGTCACGCTTTGCGCGGAAGAACTACTTCTATCCTGACCTGCCCAAGGGTTACCAAATATCACAATTCGATGAACCGCTCGCGGAGTTCGGATGGGTCGAGATCGAGGTGGACAGGACCAAGAGGCGAATCGGGGTGACGCGCGTCCATATGGAAGAGGACGCGGGCAAGTCGGTCCATGAAGGTTTCCCGGATTCCGACCGCAAGTCCTACATTGACCTGAATCGCTCCGGCGTGCCCTTGATCGAAATTGTCAGCGAGCCGGATTTGCGGACCCCCGAAGAAGCTTATGAATACCTGACGCGCTTGAAGACCATCCTGCAGTATCTGGAAGTCTCCAACTGCAACATGGAGGAGGGAAGCCTGCGCTGTGACGCCAACGTGAGTGTGCGGGTGGCGGGCGTCTCGGCCTTGGGCACCAAGGCGGAAGTCAAGAACCTGAACTCGTTTCGCTTCCTGCAGAAAGCCCTGGCTTATGAAATCGAGCGGCAGATCGAGATTGTGGACAAGGGCGGGTCGATCCCGCAGGAAACCCGTCTGTGGGACAGCCGCGAGCAACGGACGTACGGCATGCGCTCGAAGGAATTTGCCCATGACTATCGCTATTTCCCGGAGCCTGACCTGATGCCCCTGGTGATCAGCGCGGAGTGGAAGGAGGAAGCGCGGCAGTCACTGCCGGAGTTGCCCGACAATCGCCGGCAGCGTTTCATCCATGAGTACGCACTTCCCGAATACGACGCCGCCCAACTGACGCTCTCCAAATATCTGGCGGATTACTTTGAGCAGGTCGCGAAGGCCAGTCACGAACCCAAGCTCGCCGCCAATTGGGTCCTGAGTGAACTGCTCCATTTGCTCAAGGAAGCCAACCGTGAAATATTGGAGTCGCCGGTTTCCGCGGCGCAACTGGCCGAGTTGCTGAGCATGATTCAGGAAGGCTCCGTCTCCGGCAAGATGGCGAAGGAAATCCTGGCTGAGATGTTCTCGGCCGGGAAGAGCGCGGCCGAGGTGGTGAGTGAAAAGGGTCTGGCACAAATTACCGATGCCGGCCGGATTGCGATGCTGGCGCGCCAGGTCGTGGCGGCCAACCCCAAACAGGTGGAGCAGTACCGCAATGGCAAGACGGCCACGCTGGGCTGGTTTGTGGGGCAGGTGATGAAGGCCACGGGGGGCCAAGCCAACCCCCAAGCCGTTCAGGAGGCCCTGAAGAAGGAACTCGGCTGAAAACCGCCTCTTGTTCGCAGCGTCATGAGGTGATTGCTTATTCCAGCAAAGGAGGTGCTTATGCTCAAGATTGGAGACAAGGCTCCAAGTTTCTCGCTACTCTCTGATTCCGGCGATAAGATCACTCTGGATGTCTTCAAGGGGAAACGGGTGGTTCTCTATTTTTTCCCCAAGGCCGACACCCCGGGTTGAACGAGCGAGGCGAACCAGTTCCGTGACGCCAAAAAAGAACTGGACAAGCTGGGTGCAACGGTTTTGGGCGTGAGTGGGGACAGCGTGGAACAGCTTCAGAAATTCCGGGACAAGTACCGGCTGAACTTCCCTCTGGCGGGTGACACTTCCCACAAAACGCTCGAGGCCTACGGAGTCTGGCAGGAGAAGGAGCTCTACGGCAAAAAATCAATGGGCATCGTGCGTACGACCTACCTTATCAATGGGGAAGGGAAAATCCAGCACATCTTCCCCAAGGTGAAGGTGGATGGCCACGCGCAGGAAGTCCTGGCAGCGCTGAAGTCTTGAGCATTCTTGCCCGCGCGCTTAGTGGGAAAGGGATTGGAATAATGAAGTGAGCGGCGGGCTGTGTTTGTACCCGGTCATGGGGTGATAGCAGTAGATAATGCGGAGGGGACCAGCTTTCAAATGCGGAAGCCGGACCTCTTCCAGTGCCCACCCCTGCGGTTTGAGGAGTTCTTCGAAGGGTTTGATCTCGCCCGGGCTGCGTCCGAGCACAAACCGTTGGAATTGCAGGTAGGCATCCGGCCCCAAGACCACGATGCTTTGCAGGCTGGGGAAGCTCTTGAGCTCCTCACGGAGGTGCCGTGCGCAGTAGGTAAGGGCCTTCTCGGGAACGCGATACGACACGACGTGGCAGCGCAGCGCGTCAGTGAGCGCAAACGCTTCTTTGAATTCCTGAAAGCTCCCCACACCCAGCAGTTTGTAGAGCTCCGCGGCGAAGTTGGCCGGCTTCTCGGGGTGCTGATAGAAATAGTGGTCGGAATCCATGGGCGCATCCCGTCCGATGACCACCACGCGCACCCGGTTCAAGTCGGGGTAGTCGCGCTTCAAGTATTTGGTGAGAAACTCGCGCGGGGGAATCAGCACGGAGGTGAGGGCCGCACAATCCCGGCAGCTTTCAATCCGTCTGCGCAGGGCTTCGGTTTCCAGGCCGGGGATGCGCGCGCCCAGATCCAGAACGGGCTGGGAAGTGAAAGCCAGTTGCAGCAGGAGTTCCGGGCTCGCTCCCGGGGGGCCGAAAATCAGGTTATCAATCAGGCGGACGGTTCCCACCCGGACGGCCACCAGGGCTACGGTGCCTGCGGTCACACGCTCCACGGACGCGAGATGCGCGGGGTTGACAATCGCCAGATAGTCGAGCTTGGCCAGGGGTTCGGTTTCCACGACTTGCCGCATTTCCTTGAGCAATGTCTTGGCGTCCACTTCCCCGGCGTGAACCAGTGTTTCCCCACGCAGCAGGCAGCGGTGCAGGACCAGTGCCGCGTGGCGTGCCTCGGGACGGAGGTGAGTATTGCGGGAGCTTAACGCCAGCCCTTCCGGCTCCCGCACGATGGGGCAGATTACCAGCCGCACGCCCAGACTTAAGTCCTCCACAAGCCTGCGGATAATCTGGACCTGCTGAAAATCCTTCTGGCCGAAGTAGGCAAGATCCGGCTGCGCCAGGTTGAACAGTTTCAGAACAACCGTGGCGACGCCCTGGAAATGTCCCGCCCGGAAGGCTCCTTCGAAGGGTTCAGCCAGCTTGCCGGGCACGACATGGGTCTCAAATCCTGGCGGGAAAATTTCCTCCTGGGAGGGAGCGAAGATACTGTCCACGTTGAGAGATCTGAGGAGTTGGGTGTCCTTTTCAAGATTGCGAGGGTAGCGGTCAAAATCCTCTCCCGGCCCAAACTGGGCAGGATTTACGAAGATGGAAACCATCACCGTGTCACACTGCTGCTTAGCCCGGCGGACCAGACTTAGATGCCCTTCGTGCAACGCTCCCATCGTGGGCACCAGCGCGAGCGACTGCCCATTGGCCCGCACATCCCGCGTGTAGGCTTGTATTTCGGAGACCGAAGTCATCAGAAGTGTATTCATCGTTGCTGGTTGGGCACGACGCCCACCGGGAGCGCCGTCCGGGAATGCCACGAAAGCGGGGCCTGGCCGGCCCGCATATACCGGGAGGGGATGGTATCAGGCTGGGCGAGTCATTTCCTTTTCAAATTCCTCGCGCAGAGCGGCTGGCCAATGATACGACTCCTCATCGTTGGGATAGCAGCCTTCGACGACGTCGTTGCGAAAATGCGTGCAAGCTTGGCGCATTGTCTCTTGCAGGTCCGCATAGCTGCGCACGAACTTGGCGCGCGGCTGAAAGCTCAGACCCACCAGATCATGGAAAACCAATACTTGCCCATCGCAGTCGGGGCCGGCGCCGATCCCGATGGTGGGGATCCTCAGACGGCGCGTGATAACCGCGGCCAGCTCGCGCGGAATGCCTTC
>PMYF01000221.1:0-1187 GCA_003171295.1 Acidobacteriota bacterium
ACCCTGACCAATGCCCTTCCCTTGCCCTCCGACCAGCCGCCCAATGAGAACGTGTTGGCCACGGAGACGCCCAGCCAGGCGCCGGCGGAGCCCACACCCAAGGCGAAGCAAGCGGTGGACGAGACGGCGATTCCCATTACCGGCAAGCAGAAGAGACCGCAGCAGGAGACTATGCGCAAGACGGCGCAGCATCAGCCGCAGGAAAACAACCGGGCGCAATACGGCGAGCAGGCGGGGTCTTCGATGGCGCGGTCGATGCAAACGCAGGGCTTTACCAGCGGCCAGACGACGGTCAGCGACAGCGACTTCGGCAGTCGCTTTGGCTGGTATGTGGACAACCTCAATCGCAAGATGGCCTCAAGTTGGTACAAGCCGGAGGTTGACCCGCATACGCCGCGCGGAGCCAGAGCTTACATCCAGTTCGCCATTCACCGCGACGGCAGCGTAAGCAATGTGCAGATGAATCAAACCAGCGGAAGCACGACTCTTGACCACTCTTGCCTGCGCGCGGCGCAGCGCGTGGACACATTCGGCGCGCTGCCCGCGCAATATAACCAAAGCACGCTCATGGCGTCTTACTATTGTGAGTATTAGGTTTCACACGGCGATGGGCCGGTGCGGACGTAAAATGGAGTTGTGGACCAGAGCGGCTCTTTCCTGCATGGAGCAAGGGTGCACGGCAAATAGGCTGACGCATCCCTGAATCTGCAAGGTCTGCCAACACTTTACCGAGGAAGGATTGCGCACTGCATGAAGGTTCACTCCCGGTTTTTTCCCCTATCATTGATTGTTTTGGCAACTTTGGCAGCCTTGCCCGCTGCGGCGCAGGACTGGATTCGCACCGGCTCCAACCTGGGCAACGACCGCATTCGCATTGCCGCGGCGGACTTCAAACCTGTCGGGACCGATCCCCAGACACCGGCATTGAAGGCGGCCTTTGACGCCACGCTTTACGGTGATCTGGCCAACGCCGGCATCTTCGACCTTGTCTCGAAGAGCATGATTCCGCAGACCACGCCCGGCTCCCCGCAGGAGATCAGCCTGACGCAGTGGTCGGCGGCGCCGGCCAACGCGGCTATGGTGGCCTTCGGCGCGCTCTCGGCCACCAATGGACGGCTCGCAGTCTACGGCTGGCTCGACGACGCCCGCAACACCGTGAACCCGCAGGTGCTGGGCAAGCAGTACAA
>PMYF01000221.1:1227-2517 GCA_003171295.1 Acidobacteriota bacterium
GATGGACTACGACGGGCAGAATCAGCACGCCGTGACGCACCTGGGGACGATTTCGCTCTCGCCGCGCATCTCGCCGGACAACACGCGCATCGCCTTCGCTTCCCTGGGCCGCGAGGGATGGGCCATCCGGATGTATTCTTTCGAACTTGGGCGCCTGGTGAGCTTTCCGTCAGGCACGGCCGGGGGGAGCAACCAGTCTCCCGCCTGGTCGGGCGACGGGACGCGGCTCGCCTTCTCATCGTCGCGCTCCGGCAATCCGGAGATTTGGATAGCCGACGCGAGCGGGGCCAATCTGCGCAAGCTCACCAGCTTCGCCGGACCCAACGTGGCGCCCGCCTGGAATCCGCGGACGAACGCGCAGTTGGCGTGGGTGAGCGGACGTACCGGGTTGCCGCAGATCTACACCATGGACCAGGACGGCGCCAACGTGCAGCGGCTGACCGACGGGGGCTATGCGATTTCGCCCTCGTGGTCGCCCAGCGGACAGTTTCTGACCTTCAGTTGGAACCGCAAATACGGCCCGGGCGCGCCCGGCGGGCAAGACATCTACGTGATGGACATTGCCAGCAAGCGCTGGCTGCAACTGACCCACGAGGCCGGCAGCAACGACTTTCCCTCCTGGGCGCCGGACAACCGGCACATCGTCTTTGAACGGGCCATTGGCGGGCACAGCCAGATCTGGACCATGCTGGCCGACGGCACCGAGCAGCATCAACTGACCCAGACGGGCAACAACTTCATGCCCAACTGGAGCTGGAAATGAATCCCGAAGGCGGAAGGTCAGGAGGCGGCAAGGCTCGCCGCGTGAAATATCCCGGTTTTCTGCAATATGATGTTTACGTAGCCATTGAATCTGTGGAAGGAGTAATCCATTGAACCGACTGAATCGCATTTTCGTCCCCGCTGTTCTGCTTGTCACTATGGTCGCTGTTGCAGGTTGCGGCAAGAAGCCGAAGCATGTTCCCGCTTCGGAGACTGCTCCGACGGCAACCGCAGCCGCGCCTACCGCGCAGTTCACCGCAACTCCCGCGCAGGTTTCGGCCGGCGACCAGGTCCAGCTNNCACCACGGTTTCCATCGATGACATCGGCGACGTTCCCACCTCCGGCGTGAAGACTGTGACTCCCTCAGCATCGACCACTTACCATCTGGTGGCGAAGGGCGATGGCGGCACAGCCGAGGCTACCGCGCGGGTGACCGTGAATGCGCCTCCGGCCGTGGAGGTGCCCACCACCACGATGAGCGCGGAAGAGGCGTTCAAGGCCAACGTCCAGGACATCTTCTTCGACTA
>PMYF01000796.1 GCA_003171295.1 Acidobacteriota bacterium
ACTGAGACGTTGGCGGACATCATCGACAAGCAGCGCGAGATCGCGATTTTCAACTTGGTTGTGAACTCCGGTTCCATCCCGAGCGTCGCCCTGAGCGGCACTGGCCTGTGGAGCGATTACCAAAACTCCGACCCGATAGCTGCCATCAATGCCAGGCGCTCCGGCATTTTGCTGGGCAGCACCAAGGAGCCGAACACTCTGCTGATGGGCTACGAGGTGTGGCTGCAGCTCATCCAGCACCCCGTCATCCTCGACCGGTTCAAGTACACCGCGCTTCCCCTCGGCTACCCGACAGAACAGCAGTTGGCTGGTCTCTTCAACGTTGAAAACTTCGTCGTGGCCAAATCGCTGTATGACACCACACAGCAGGGCATCACACACAACCTGAGCTATATCTGGGGGAAGAACTGTATCCTGGCTTACGTGCCGCCCGCTCAGGGCCAGCTCATGGTCACGCTGGGGACAACGTTCCGGTGGCTATATGGAGTGCCGCAGAATGGCGGCATGCTGGTGAAGCGGTACCGCGTGGAGGAACGCAGCGGTGATATGGTCGAGTACCAAACGTATTTCGACATCGTTCTAACGGTGCCTGGAGCGGCCTTCGTCTTCAAGACCTGTGTCGCGTGAAGTGTACGGCTAGCCGGAGGGAAGGGCGGCAAGGTAAAGCCCTTTCCTCTGGGCTCGCCGCGCGTCTGGCTGGCGGTGGGCGCACTCTGAAGGGTAATCTCAATGGGCTCCTTCCTCGGGCTTCTTCTCCAAATCAACGCGGATCCGTCGCAGGCGCAAGCGGCCATCGCGCAGCTCGAACAAACCACGGGCCACAGCTTCGAAGAGGCGGCGGCCAGCACCAAACCTCTTAACGACAGCCTGCTGAGTAATCGCGAATCCGTTCGCTTGCTCTCAGAAGAAATGGGCATCCACCTGCCGCGCGCGGTGAGTAGCGCTATCTCAGAAATGCTGCCTAACATCGCTCAGTTGGGCGGCGCGCTACTCGGGGTGTTTGCCGTAGAACAGGTGTCCAAGTGGGCGGTGGCCGGTGCGGACGCGTTCCGCGAATGGTACGTTCAGGGCGATGAGAGCATCAAGGATCTCGATACGGCTGCCACCGCTGCTTTTAAGCATATGCAGGAGGAGGCTGGGAAAGTATTCACTACTTTCAAAACAACAGAGGCGGGGGCTTTCAAGCTTGAAGAAATCGAAGCACGCGCGACCCAACTGGAGCGATATCACAATGCCTATAAGCTTTTGATGGATAAGGCGGGCGGGGACCTTCGCGTGCTCGGCACTATCAGCGCTGAGGCGGTTGCTACTATCGCGGAGGCCAATCGAGACGGCGCGGAGGGGTTTAAGCATGGCCTTGATAGTCTCACCGCCGTCGATCAGAAAATCGCCGAAACCGGCCAGCTTCAAACTGAGGCTCGCAAGCGCCAGGCTGAGTTGACGAAGAAAGATGGGGAAGAAGTCGCGCAGGCATTGAAGGGGCGAGGCCGCGAGGAAGAGCAGGCTGCGAAAGAAGTCCAGCGTCTCTGGGAAGAGACAACGCACGCGCAGTATGAGTATTTTCAAAAAGCACTGAAAGCGCAATCCGATGCTGAGAATAAATCGGTTGCGCAGGAAGTTGCGTATCAGGAACAAATTGCCAGGGGGCAAGCGGAGCTTCAGCGCCGGATGTGGGCGGCCAATGCGGCCCTCGCAAAAGAGCTGACTAAGGAGATCGCGGGGACCAACAAAGAGTTTGAGAAGATGGCCTTGCATTTCCAGGTCATGACACCGCTGGAGGTGAAAGCGCTAGTCCAGCTTGTGCCTGCCTTCAAGACGGCCGGCGCGGCGCAGTCCGAGTACATGGAAATAACCCGGATGGCGCACACGGTTACGACCGAGTTTATCGGCGGCGTGCGAACTCAGATCGCGGCCATCCGGGAAGATTATGTGGGAGCTCTCGAAGGCGTAGGGTCCGGCCTGGCCGCGCTGATCGGCGGGCAGAAGGGCGCGGCAGTGTTTAAGGCTGGGTACGAAGTGGCGGAAGGCATTGCCTGCCTCGCCTCCGGTACCTGGCCGCCGAATCCCGCCGCCATCATCGCTGCCGGTTTGCACTTTGAAGCTGCCGCGCAGTTCGCCATGATGGGCGGCGGAGGGGGCGGAGGCTCGCGGAGCGTCGGCGGTGGCAGCAGTGGAAGTCAGTCGCGCTATGGCGTGGGCGGCGGTGGCGGGGGCAGCACGGGCATCGGCCCCGCGCAGCCGGGCGGCGGACGCGGACCGCTTGTTATTTGGAATCAGTATGGTCCTGCCGGCTCGAACATGAAAGCGTTTGGCGTGATGGTGGGGAACACTTTGAGCCAGCTTACGAGGACCGGGCAGGTCAAGTTGGTCGCGACGACTGCCCTGACAAACGGGCCGAAAATCACATAAGTTGCCCTACCCTCCGCCCTTATGCGGTGGGCGTCGTGGTGTCTCTAGCCCTTGCACTCCAAACTATTCTCGCTTTTTTCCAATCTAATGTCGCATCTAGTCCAAACTCTTCTCACATTCCACAATGATCTAACAAAAAGGGGAGGCCAAAGCCTCCCCGTGAATCGAATGTCCGAAGTTGGAACCGGCTAACCTATTTTGACCTTGGCAATAATGATGGCGAAAGTGTAAAGTGCCATCGACTCAATCAGAACCAGGGCCAGAATGAGCGAGAACTGAATTCCCGGGCGAGCGCCGGGATTGCGTGCCAGGCCTTCGCAGGCCGCCGCCGTGGCCTTGGATTGGGCATAGGCGCAGACTCCGGAGGCGATGGCCATGGCGAACCCCGCCGTGATGATGACCCATTTCGTGTCGTCCCCTGCCCCTTCTCCCCCGGGCATGGTTTGTGCATAAGCTGGTGCGGCAAGAAGCAAACCCATACAACTTCCAAGAAACATTAGCGCATTGCGTTTCACTTTCTTCCTCCTTGGGACTTCCTCCCTTGCGTGAGGCAAGCCCCTCATGAGATGTCGCCAGGAGGTGGTTCCCCACCTTCCCTCGAACAGGCAGGGCTCACACTGACGATTACTTCCTGAACCTAGTGCTCCTTGGCGACAGCCATGCTGAGGTAGATTGCCGGCAAGAGCATGAAGATGTAAGCCTGGAGCAAAGAAACGAAAAGATGGAGCGCCATGAAGACCACGGGGAGCCCGATCGGGACCATGCCCCCGAACACTTGTTCCAGGATCCCGCCCACCAGCATATTCGCATAGAGACGTACGCTGAGTGAAAGCAGACGCCCGAGATTCCCGATGACCTCAATGGGAAACATGATGATGGCAATGGCCATCAGCGGCCCGCAAAGGTGCTTTAGATACCCGATCACGCCGTGCTCGCGGAAACCATGGTAATTGTAATAGAGAAAGGCCGCCACCGCACAACCCAGGGTGGCTTGAATCAAGCCGGTAGGGCTGACTTCGATCTTCAAGGCAGCATCAGGCACGCCGAGCGTGGGGATAAGACTGAGCAGGTTGCACATTGCCACAAAGACAAAAAGCGTCCCGAGCATCGCGACATACCGCCCGCTCCCGTGGCCGATGATCTCCTCCGCCGTGGAATTCGCAAACCCCAGGATTTCCTCGGCCACGTGTTGCAGTTTTCCGGGGTTCTCGACAGAAAGCCGAGCCCGCAGGATCAGCGCCACAGCGGCAAGGGTGAGAATCACCAAGACCTGCATCGCCAGGAAATCCGGAATGGGATGCGCTGCGTCGACTGGCGGAACGCGCAGGGCGGTCAGCACAGGTGTTACCAGCCACGCCAGCAGTTTGTTTAATACAGCCGTAAACCAAATCTGATGTTCCATAGTCGTATAATCGACCGGTCTTCCGCACCGACCTTAGCTTTTCCAGCCGGCGCGGAGGAGCGCCATCGCCTCAATTAAAACCCCGCCAACCGGTACAAAGAGGCCGGCCAGGATTGCCACAATCGGCAGCCACCCGGTTCTATAGAAAAGATAAACCCCCGCAAATGCCAAAGGATATCGGAAAAAGAACTTTGCGAGAACCCTCCTCGCTGGACGCGCCTCCCCGGCTGCCATCAGGGCCTCAATAGCCTGATGGAGCCAGAGGTAATTCAGGATGGCGAGCCCAGAACCGAGGGTGAATCCCGCGCTGAAACGCACGTGACCAGACAGCAATATGCCTATCCCCACCGCACCAGCCAAACCTACCATCCAGCGCGGCAGGCGCGCTTCAGCTTGCGTCAGGTCCAGTGCTTGAGTTGTTTCCGTCGTCATGTTTCTCAGCTCGAGTCAGGATGCGCAGAATCTCCAGCACTCCCCCCGCTGCACCCACCATGCCCAATACCAAGGACAAGAGCGGCGAGGTATGCAGCCATCGATCCAGCCACCAGCCTAGAGCGAATCCGCCCACGGCTGCGCCGGGCACAATGATACCCAGGCTGGAATAGAACCCTACTTGCTCCCACAGACTCAATTGCTTGCCGGAAGCCTTGGGCACTACCCCTCCCCTCATGAAAAGAAGGGCCGAACGGCTTCGCGCGCCCACAGGATAAAGGGCTGCGGATAAATTCCGATCAGCAGCGTCATGGCCAGAGTTACGCTGAGCGCCACCGTCAGGCCGGGTCCTGTCGCCAGCGGCACCGTATCGGGAGCCTTCTTCATGAACATGGCGACCACAATCCGAAAATAATAGTATAGCGCCACGACGGCATAGGCAACCGCTAACACCGCCAAGTAATAGTGTCCCGTTTCAATGAGAGAAAGAAAGATGAAGTACTTCCCAATGAAGCCCGCCGTCGGTGGAATGCCGGCCAGTGAGAGCAGGAAGATGAGCATCAGGATGGCCAGTCCCGGCGCGCGTGACATCAAGCCTGCAAGGTCATCGATCTCGTCGCCAATCAGGTCCCTTCGCCGCATCACGATGATGACCGCAAAAGCGCCCAAGTTCATGAAAGCATAAACCAGCAGATAAATGACAATCGCCATTAGCCCGTCGCGGTTTCCATCGGCCGCAGCGACGAGTCCCAGCAACAGGTACCCCACATGTGAAATCGTGGAGTAACCAAAGAACCGCTTAATGTTGGTTTGCGTAATCGCGGCGAGATTTCCCAGGGTCATCGTGGCGATCGCGACACCCATCGTCAAAAGCTGCCACTCCGCCCGCATTGGCCAGAGCCCCACGATCAGGATGCGGATGAAGAAGGCGAACGACGCCACCTTGGGCGCCACGGAAATAAAGGCTGTGATCGAGGTCGGCGCGCCCTCGTAAACGTCGGGAGTCCACTGATGGAATGGCACCGCCGCAATCTTGAAGTAAATACCCGCCAGCAAAGTGATGAGCGCAACCCAACAAATCGGATCCGAGGGGGACCTATCCCGGAGGCGTTCTGCGATAACTCCCAAATTCGTCGAGCCACCAATCGCGTAAAGCAGCGACATGCCATACAGCAGCAACCCGGAGGAAAAGGCGCCGAGCAGAAAGAATTTCACCGCCGCCTCGTTGGACCTTCGGTTCACTCGCAGAAACCCTGTCAGCACGTACTCACACAGCGCCATCAACTCCAAGGCAATGAAAAGAACGATCAGGTCGACGCCCGAAACCAGGAACATCATTCCCACGCCCGCAAAAAGCAACAGGGCGTAGTACTCGCCGAAATGAGCTTCTTCAATTTCGAGGTACTTCACGGAAAGGAGCACAACGATGGCGGTGGCCAGCACAATGATCAGCTTGGCGTAAACAGCGAACGTATCAAGCGTAAGCATTCCCCCAAAACCGGAATAAGGAACCTGCCCCGCGAGCAAGGGCCAGAACAGCATAAGCTGTATGGCGGCGAAGCCCAGCCCGATCAGGGCAAGTACGGCGTTGAGGTACTTGTCGCGCTTTTCCAACAGGAAATCAAACAGCAGGACCGCGAGGCCAAACATGGTGAGCAGGACTTCCGGCTTGATGGCCAGATAATCCGCCCGGTGAAAGAATGCGTTCCACATCAGTGGTTCGCTCCTGTCGCAGCAGCAGCGGGCACTTCCAAGCCTGCCGGCGTTGCGGAAGACGGCGGCAGCGCTGCGCTCGCCGCTTGCGGCCTCTTAAAGAAATCCGGATTCACCCGCTCCACAATGGCATTAACGGGTTTGTCCAGCACATCGAAAAATGGTTTGGGGTACAGGCCGATCCAAAATGCCCAGATGACCAGGGGCACGAGCGTCATGATCTCGCGAAAGCTCAAGTCCTTCAGGATCTGGTTCTTGGGATTCTCGCAAGGTCCGAACATGGTCCGTTGGTAAAGCCAAAGCATGTAGGCAGCGCCCAGAACGATCCCCGCGACGGCCCAGGCCGCCCAATGCCAGTTCGCTTCGTAGGCGCCCTGCAAAATCGTGAACTCGCCGATAAAACCATTGAGAAGAGGCAGGCCTATCGAGGAGAGCATCACAATCATGAAGAGCGTCGCATAGACCGGCATCACGCTCGAAAGTCCACCCAGTTCCTTGATCTCTCGCGTGTGGCGGCGTTCGTAAATCAGGCCGACAATCAAGAAGAGGGCGCCGGTCGAAATGCCATGGTTGATCTGCTGAATCACACTTCCCTGCAACCCGTGCGGGTTCAGAGCGAAAATTCCCAGCGTGCAGAAGCCCAGATGGCTGACCGACGAATATGCAATCAGCTTCTTCATATCGCGCTGCATCAGTGAGACCAGAGCACCGTAGATAATCGCCACTATGGAAAGTCCGACCATCCATTTAACGACCGTGGGGTTCGCGCTGGCTTGGGGGAGGAGGGGCAAGGAGAAGCGGACGAAACCGTAGGTGCCCATCTTCAACAAAACGCCCGCCAGGATGACGGAGCCCGCCGTGGGGGCTTCCACGTGAGCGTCCGGCAACCAAGTGTGGAACGGGAACATCGGAACCTTGATCGCGAAGCCGATGAAGAACGCCCAAAACACCCACTCCTGAAGGCCCAGGGGCAAGCTCATCTTCATCAGTTCCGAGATCTCGAACGTGTACCGGCCGAACTGCTGCGCGTACTGGAAGTACAGCGTCAGGATGCCCAGCAGCATCAGCACGCCGCCGGCCAGGGTATAAAGGAAGAACTTGATGGCCGCATAGAGCTTACGCGGGCCGCCCCAGATGCCGATGATGAAATACATCGGCACGAGCACCAGTTCCCAGAACGTGTAAAACAGCAGAAAATCGAGCGAGATGAAAACGCCAACCATGCCCACCTGCTGCAGCAGGAACATGGCGTAGTATTCCTTCTCCCGATCATGAATCGAGGTCCAGGAGCTGAAGATGGCCAGGAATCCCATCACCGTGGTCAGCATCACCATCAGTAGCGAAATGCCATCCACGCCGATCAGGTATTGAACGCCGAGCGAGGGGATCCAATCGGCTCGCTCCACAAACTGATAGCCGTCCTTGGCCCGGTCGAAGCTGAGCAGCAGCGGCACCGAAACCAGGAAACCCGCCGCTGCGGCGATGTTGGCCCAGAGGCGGATCAGAAGCTTATTCTGCCCCGGAATGAGCAGCAGCACCAGCAGACCGGCCAGCGGGGTGAAGAGAACGATAGAGAGTATGTGCGACTGCATGTTTTAGCGCACCCAGTAGTAGCCGAAAATCGCCAGCAGGCCTATCACGAAGGCCAGCGCATAGCTTTGCAGCAGCCCCGTCTGCAGGAAGCGGACCGGGAACGAAAGCGCTCGAACCGTGAACGCGCTCAGATTCACCAACCCGTCCACGATCCAGGTATCCCACCACATCGAAACCGTCGATACGAAGCGTGTCGTCCAAGCCGTGCCGTTCACCCCGCCATCCACTACCTCGCTGTCGAATTTGGCAGCCAGCCCGCCGCCACCAAGCGACAGGCCGCGGATGAACACCAGATCGTAAACCTCATCCACGTACCACTTGTTCAGCAGCACCGGATAGAGCATGCCACCGCTCGGACGCTGATCCCGGCGCAGTTTCCGGTAGATATAATAAGCCACGTAGATCCCGCCCACGGCAATGACGATTGAGACGCCCATCATGAACCATTCGAAAGCGTGCTCGGCGTGTTCGGCGCCTTCCCCGGCGAGCGCCTTCACGGGCTCGAAGACCGGTTCGAGCCAGCCTTCAAAGCCGCGGAAGAACTCGGGTAGTCCGAAGATCTTCGGCGTGCCCAGCCAGCCGACCAGCACGCTGCCCGCTGCCAGCACCGTCAGCGGCACGGTCATCGTCTTCGGCGATTCGTGCAGATGATGTTTCGTCTTCTCGTCCATGCGGCCCGTGCCGTAGAAGGTAAGGTACATCAGCCGCCACATGTAGAAGGCGGTCATGCCGGCCGTCACGAGTCCCACGACAGTGAAGAAATTCGACCCGAGCGGCGAGGCGTGCGTCTGCCAGATGATCTCGTCCTTGGAGAAGAACCCCGCCAGCCCGGGGATGCCCGCAATCGCCAGCGAGGCGATGAACATCGTGCGGAACGTGGTGGGAATTTTGTCCTTCAGCCCGCCCATCAAATTCATGTCCTGCTCGCCCGACATGGCGTGAATTACGCTCCCCGCGCCGAGGAAGAGCAGAGCCTTGAAGAAGGCGTGTGTGAAGAGGTGGAACACGGCCACCCAGTAGGCGCCGACACCCGCAGCCACGAACATATAGCCCAACTGGCTAACCGTCGAATAGGCAAGCACCTTCTTGATGTCGGTCTGCACCAGGGCAATCGACGCCGCAAAGATCGAAGTCGCCGCGCCCACGCCCGCGACGATAAACGATGTCTCCGGCGTCAGTTGAAACAGGGCATTCGAGCGCGCCACCATGTANNAGCCAGACATACAACGGGATCTGAGCCGACTTGCCGATTGCGCCTACGAACAGCAACAACGCCGTCAGGCTCAGCAGTCCAAAGCTGTGTTCCACGCCGAACCGCGCCGAACGTAGCGCTTCGTTCACATCGGTGAACTTCAGCGAATCGGTGATCTGATAAAGGAAGAACATCCCGAGGATGAAGCCCGCGTCGCCGATGCGGTTCACGATGAACGCCTTTTTGCC
>PMYF01000439.1 GCA_003171295.1 Acidobacteriota bacterium
TATGACCGCCGGCTTTTGATTCAATAGATTCCGGCGCTCATAGAGCGCCGCTACAGCAAACTGACCCACTACCTCATGTCCTGCTTAAATGACTCTCCCAGCCCTTGGCGCGGCGGCCCGCCTGAAGAGGCTGGGGAAAAACGCTTCCCTGCTGTCATTCTGAGCCTGGATAGCCTGCGTTCGGCTATCCAGGCTCAGAATGACACCGCCTACGATTGCCTGTGAACGCCAGCGGTCACGATGCGACCTCTCGCGTTGCCGCCGGTTCCGCTGGCGTCCGCTCGACGGGCAGCTCGATCACAAACTTGCTTCCCGTGGGGAGATTCTCTTCGGCGCGGATGGAGCCACGGTGCTCGGCGACGATACGGTTGACGATCGCTAGTCCCAGGCCGGTCCCGGAGCGTTTGGTGGAGAAGTAGGGAAGGAACAACCTCTCCTTGGCTTCCGGGGGGATCCCCGGCCCGCTATCCGCCACGGTGATTTCCACGACCTCGCGTTCGGGGTCCAGCGCACTACGCACCCAGATTTCCTTGCGCAGCGAGCGCTCCAGAGCCTCGGCGGCGTTGTCAATCAGGTTGACGACGACACGTTTCATTTGATCCGGGTCGGCCTGCACCAGAGGCAAGTTGGGAGAAAAATCGCGATGGATGGCGACGCCGGTCAAGCGCCCCTCGAACACATTCAAGGCGTTTTCCAAGATGTCGTTGAGGCGCGTCGGCACGGGTTTGGAGGCCGGAAAGCGCGCGAAGGCGGTGAACTCATCGACCAGCGTCTTCAAGGTGCTGACCTCGCGGCCGATCAATTCGGCGCTGGCAGCGACGGCGGCCAGCAGCCCGGGAGAGGCCGGGCTCGACCCCACCCGCTGCAGGAGCCGCAGGATGCGCTCCGTGGAAAGCTGGATGGGCGTGAGCGGGTTCTTGATTTCGTGCGCGATCCGCTGGGCGACCTCCCGCCAGGCCTCAGAGCGCTGGGCGTGCAGGACTTCCGTCAGGTCTTCCAGCACCAGGACGGAGCCCACCCGTCCGTGCCGAGCCTGGACGGAAGAGAGGGTGAGAGCCACAATGGCGCGGCGGCCGCCCAGGTCGAGCTCCATCTGGCGCGTTACCACGCCCTGGCGCGCGGCGCGGCGAAACATGCGGGCTACCTCGCGCGCGTCCTCGGGAGGAAGGAGATCCGCTAGCACCCGCGCCGTGCGGACGTGGGGCCCGCCGAGCATGCGCTCGGCGGTGGAATTCAGCCGCGTAATCTGGCCTTGCGGATCCAGGGAAATAACGCCCGTCGGGATGTTCTCCAGGATGGCTTCGATGGTGTTGCCGCGCTCCTCCAGTTGCCGGTTCGCGTCCTGGAGCCGGAGGGAGGCTTGCTCGATGGCGCGCCGATTCTCCAGGAGCTGCAGGGTCATTTGGTTAAAGGAATGAACCAAAGCGCCCAGTTCGTCGTCGGCTCGCGCCGAGATTTGAAACCCCAAATTACCCTGCGCGACCTCCTGAGTGCCTTTGGCGAGTGCTTGGATGGGAACGGTGACCTGCTTGGAAAGGAAAAGCGCGAACCAGGTGGCGATGAAAAGAATCAGCACTGTTAACAACCAGAGCATCGTGAGGTAATTGCGCTTCACGGCTTTCCGTTCCGAGCTCAGCTCATTGTACTTTTGAGCTTCGCGCTGGATTTCAGCGGAAATCGAGGTCAGTTTTGAGGGCAGACGGGTGGTGGCGGCGATGGTTCCCATGCGGGCTCCGGCACCGTTCAAAATGGGTTTGACCGCCATGAAAAGTTCGTAATCACCCGCGGGCCAATGTCCCGTAAGGCCATTGGGTGGCAGACTGCCACCGAGGAGAGGAGGAAAGTAGCGCGCCACGGTGGGCGCATCCGGCCACGCGTCCCCCGCCTGAGCCAGAAGACGCCCTGCGGAATCAAAGCACAGGGCGGAGTTGCCCGGGTCAGCCGTCACCTCCTGCGCCACCAGCCGGGCCACCCGCGGAAGCTCATGTCGTTCTATGGCCTGGAGTATTTCTTCACTTTGGGCGAGATGCGTGGAAATGTGGTCAGCCCGCTGTCCGGCCTGCAGTTCAAGTTGCCGGACCATCTCTTCCGAGTCTCGACGGAGCAGATCGAGAGGAACGCTGAACCACCTGTCGATGGTTCGATTCAGCAATCCATAGGAAAAGATGAACAGGAAACACACGGGAACCAGGGAGAGGCTGAGGAAGGCCACAACCATTTTCGTCTTGAAACGCGCCCCCAACTGTTGCTGTTGCCGTTCGACATAGAGCTTCAACAGAATGCGCAGGAGAATGAGCGCGAAGATGACGAAGGCCAGGAAAATGACCGTCGACAGAGCCAGCAATAGAATCGTCTGTTCGGAACTGTAGGGGCGGATAAACGACCACAAGTTGAGCGAGGCTTGACTCCAGCCCAGAAGAAACAGGGCGGGGACCAGGACCAGTAATACTATGAGAATCAGTTTGCGACGGCGACTGGGGTCGGATTCCATACGGGTTGCCTAAGCGCTTTCGTTGGCATGGGCCAGTTCCCTGCCTGGCAGCATGGACGCGGGGACCGATAACGCCTGGTCCTGCGCCGGCAGGAACTTACGCAAGGGGCATTCCTCACAACGCGCCGCTGGCCCCCGGCAATAGCGTTTGGCGGTCTCCACCAGCAGGGCATGGAACTCGTTGAACATTGCCTGGTCAAACAACAGATGCTGATGCAAGAACCGCTGGGCGAATCCATAATCTGCCCGCGCCGGAATGAGCTGGTGGCGCGACAAAATCCGGCGCGTATAGGCATCGGAGACGAAGAGGGGATGCCGCCCGGCGTAAAGCAGAATTGCATCGGCTGTCTCCGGGCCGATTCCCTTGAGACTGAGCAGTTGCCGGCGGCTCTGGGTGGGGTGCAGCGAAAAAAGCGAGTTCAACGAGCCGCTGTGCGCACGCTCCAGCCAATCCGCAAGATCGTGAATGGTCCGCGCCTTCTGCCGGTAAAACCCTGCCGGTCGCACGCAGCGCTCCAATTCCTTCAACGGAGCACGGCGAAGGCCAGGCCAAACGAGCAGGCCACCTCTCCGCAGGTTCCTTAAGGCCAACGTCGCATTTCGCCAAGCCGTGTTCTGGGTGAGAATGGCTCCCAGAATGATTTCCAACCGCGTCCGGGCAGGCCACCAACCTTGCGGCCCGAAACTCTCCAGCAGTGTCAGGTAGAACTGGCTGAGCGTTTCACCTGGCGCCGCTACGCCCTGCTGAGCCACCAAGTTCATATTTCGGAAAGTTATACTGCCCCTTCCATAAAGTCAAGGCAGCCTGCAGCTTGGTAGTGGTATCATTTGCAATGGGATCCCTTTCGAATCAATGGTCATTCCCGCGTATCCACTCCGTCGGCGGCGCATTTCCAATGGCTGGCGGAGTAGATTCCCGCTCCTCGCATTAGTGGGGACAAGCTTCGCGGGAATGACTGCACCGGGGAGCGCCCGTGTTTCGCAAATGACACCAGTACCGGCCCGGGAAATCGCCTTGACAAGTCACGAGGAGTTCCTTACGATGCGGTTAACTGTGTGACTGTCAGAGACTTGCCTATGGTCTAACGACGGCGCCGGATACCTATGAAGTGCATGAATCAGGCCGGGATAGCAGGGGGGGTCGGGAATGTCTGGTAAGCTCGGCGAGATTCTCCTCAAGGAAAACCTGATAACCGCTGACCAGCTCCGGCTGGCGCTTGAGCATCAGAAGGCCAACGGGGGAAGGCTGGGGAATTCTCTCGTGAAGTTAGGCTTTCTGAACGACGATGAGGTCACGGCCGTCCTCTCTCGCCAGTACGGAGTTCCTTCCATCAATCTTGCCTACTTTGAAGTTGACCCGAATGTTACCAAGCTGATCCCCGTCGATACGGCCTCAAAGTATCAAGTGCTGCCGCTCAGCCGTGTGGGATCGTCGCTCACGCTGGCCATGGTGGATCCCACCAACGTATTCGCCATGGACGATATCAAGTTCATGACGGGCTTCAACATCGAACCGGTCGTGGCATCCGAAGCCGCCATCATGGATGCCATCAAGAAACAATACGGCAGTGTGGAGGACCAGAAGAGCAAGAAAGAACTGGAAGAGATCGTCAGCTTCATTGACGAAGGCCAAACCGAAAGCCTGGAACTGGAAGCGGAAGAAGATGGATCGCTGAACCTGGCGCAGCTCGAAAAGGCCGCCGAGGAAGC
>PMYF01000169.1 GCA_003171295.1 Acidobacteriota bacterium
CCATGCCTAGCTCTGCGCCGGATGACTTCTCAGTAGGTTGATGAAAACCTCGCTGGAGTGTCATCCTGAGGAGCCATAGGCGACGAAGGATCTCTGTATTTGCTTGATTCCACAAATACTGGGATTCCCGCGCAGTTTGCCCTGAGCGAAATACCGAGATCCTTCGCGCAGTTTATCCTGAGTCAAATGAAAAGGATCCTTCGCTACGCTCAGGATGACAGACGAAGGACTCAGAATGACACGGCCAAGGGTTTTTTCATCCTCCTCCTCTTAGAGAACAAGTAATGCCGCTCCCCGTTGGGCGTTTGATTTTTCGCTTGCCTATTCGCCTTTTATTCGCCTACAATGGCCCCACGATAGTTGGGCCGGGACATCGAACGCGAAACGCCCCGGCTTTCGCGGCACCCGAGGTTCGAGACATGGCACTGACACGCCGGCAAAAGCAGGTTTTTGATTTCCTAATCACCTTCATAAGTGGCCACGGTTACTCACCGAGCTTTGAGGAGATTGGGGCTGGGCTGGGCCTGTCGTCGCTCGCGACGGTGCACAAGCACCTGCAGACGCTGGAGAGGAAGGGTTTCATCCGGCGGGGCTACAACCAGAGCCGCTCGGTGGAAGTGGTCGCGGTTCCCGCTTCCGTGCCTTTCGCCAAGACCGCCGTCCAACCGTTTGGGCGGCGCAAGTCGGCTGCCGACGAGGGCGGCGCCCACCGGCCAAGCGTGTTGGCTCCCGTTCCCACGCCCGCCTTGGTGCTCGGCAACATGGAGTTTCCCCTGCTCGGCCGCATCGCGGCGGGCCAGCCGGTAGAGGCCATCCCCAACGCTGAGACCTTTTCCTTTGGCGACTTCACGCGCGGCCGGGGGAACCTGTTTGTTCTGCGCGTCAAGGGCGACTCCATGGTTGATGACCACATCTGCAACGGCGACTACATCCTGGTGGAAGGCGCGCANNGAGACCAATGGCACGGTGCGGCTGCAACCCGCCAATGCGGAAATGGAGCCCATCGTGGTATCCGCACGCGACGTGAAGATCCAGGGGCGCGTCGTGGGCGTTCTGCGAAAATATTAGGGCCGGGGAAACCCCCATGAAACAAGCGCACGCAAGGCTGTGGGTGCTCGCGATGGCGGCTCTCGTAGGCTGGGCGGGGCCCGCCACCGCCGAAGAAATCATCCTGAAAGACGGCCAGAAGATTGTCGGAACGATCGTCGGCTACGAGAACAACATGTTCCGACTCGAGACCGACTACGGCATCGCCTTGGTGCGCAAAGACAAGGTGGCGTCGATTCAGATGACGAAGTCCGACGACGCCTCTGGGAAAGCAGGCGCACAGAAGCCCTCCGCCATGAAACCGAGCGCGGAGAAGCCCGCTCCGGTTCTTACCGCGCCGGAGAAGATTCCGGCGCCGCAGCCACCCGCGGTGAAACCGGAAACGGAGAAATCCGCGCCCGTCGCTCCCGCGCCACAAATTACTGCGCCCTTACCGGCTGCGCGTGTGGTTGCGGAAAAATCTCCGGCGCAACCTGCCCCGCCTCCCCCGCCGCCTGTGAGCCGCCCGCTCGACGAGCCCTTGCCCGCGCACCTTCAGGAACACGTCGAGGGCAGCAATTACGTCAATGACACGTTCCAATTCTCTATGTTCAAACCGCCGGACTGGAAAATCTACGAAGGCGTACCCGGAGAGACCGGGTCCGGCATCATGGCCATGGGGGCGGATGACGAGCAGACTCTGTTGTTCGTTGACCGCCAGGTGTGGAGTGGGCCTCCCAACCTGACCAGTGACTTGGTTGAGTCCAGGCTTCGGCAGACCTACCAGGAGTACCGGAAGCTTTCCGAGGAGCCTGTCCAGTGTGGTGGCCTGCCGGCGATCCGGCGAACCTTCACGGGAGTTATGGACGGTGGCGAGTGGCACGGTGTGGCCGTCCACGTCGTGCACGGGAACATGGTATTCGGAATCATCGGACTCACCTCCGCGGAGACGTTCGAATTCCAGCAGGCTGTCTTTGGTAAAATCATTAAGACGTTTCATTTCCTGACCCCCGCCCCACCTGCGGCCACCAAGGGGCACTGAAGAGGTTGCGGAAAAACGCTTCCCTGCTGTCATTCTGAGCGAAGCGAAGAATCCCTGCATTTGTAGAATCAGGCAAATGCGGAGATCCTTCGTCGGTCGCCGCGGCGACCTCCTCAGGATGACAGTCTTGGCGGTTTTTCCACAGCCTGTGAAGCCCTCACGTTAGAATTGATGTGGGGGTGAACTCCCAGCATCCGTCCTGCCGTCTCTCCATGCCAACCGGCGCCCAAGTTGCCATTCTGCCACCCAGGCCCCGCTGGAAGTCCCATGGTAAGTTGCAAGTAAGTTGCATTACAGATTTTAAAGAGTGTTTCCAAGTCGTGTGCTTTCAACACAAAATTGACAAGTCCGCAAGATACTCCTACCATCGAAGATGTAAGTCGTTGCTAATTTCAGGGGCGTAAGTTCTACTTCCTTAGTATGTTTCAATCGCTCGTCATCACACTTCGTGAGGGTGTCGAGGCCGCGCTCATTGTCGGTATCGTCCTGGGCTACCTCAAGAAGACCGGGCGTCAAGCCTGGGGCCGTTACGTCTGGTGGGGGCTCGCCGCCGCCGTCGCCGCGAGCCTCGGCGCCGCCTTCCTGGTGCATCGCTTCGAAGTGAAGGAGGACGCCTACGAGGGCTGGCTCATGTTGGCGGGCGCCGCCTTCGTCGCTTCCATGGTGTGGTGGATGTGGCGAACGGGGAAGCGCCTGAAGCGCGAAATCGAATCCAAACTCACCGCCCTTTCCTCCTCACCCGGGCGCGGCGCCGCGTTCGGCCTCTTCCTTTTCGTCTTCCTCATGGTCTTCCGGGAGGGCATCGAGACCGTGCTGTTCCTCGCCGCGGTTTCATTACGCACCAGCGAGCTGTTGAACTTTATGGGAGGCGTGTCAGGCCTCATGCTCGCCATGGCGTTGGGCGTGGCCTTTTTCAAGGGCAGCTTGAAGGTTGACCTCCGAAAGTTCTTTTCTCTCACCACCCTGCTGCTGTTGGTTGTGGCGGCGCAGCTCTTCGTTTCCGGCGTGCACGAACTTTCGGAAGCCCAGGTGCTTCCCTCCAGCCGTCGTGAGATGGCGCTGATCGGTCCCATCGTGAACAACGACGCCTTTTTCTTCGTCGTCATCGTGGCCCTGGCACTCTTCCTGATCATCGCGCAGCGCCTTCACGCGACGGGCTCCGGGGCGCCAGAGGGGGGCCAGTTATCGCCGCCTGCGCGCCGCAAACTGCTGGCGGACCGGCAGCGCGAGCGCTTCTGGAAGCTCACGGCTTCGGCCGCCGGCCTGCTGGTAATCATGCTGATCTCGGCTGAGTTCATCTACTCCCGTACTGCGCACGCCATGGCGCCGTCGGAGCGGGCGAGCGTCCGGAACGGCGAAGCGCAGATTCCCACCTCTCAGCTCGCCGACCACAACCTGCATCGCTTTGCCATCGACGTAGGAGACGTGGAAGTCCGCCTCATCGCCATTCTCGATTCCTCCGACACCGTGCGCGCCGGGCTCGATGCCTGCCTGATCTGCGGCCATCAGGGCTACTACCAGGAAGGGAAGAATGTGATTTGCCGCAACTGTGGCGCGGCGATCTCCGTTCCCACCCTCGGCCTGGCAGGTGGGTGCAATCCCATCCACATTGACTACCGCGTCGAGGGCGACTCGCTGCGCATTGCCGCCTCCGCGCTCGCCGCCGCCAGCAAGTATTTCCATTGAGCACCCTATGTTGTTCCGCATCGTTCTCGAATCTCTCGCCCGCCGTCGCCGCCGCAAGTTGCTGAGCGTGCTGGTGGTGGCGCTCGGTATTGCGGTCACCTCGGCAGTCGCAACGCTGGCGCTGGAGGTGGGCGACAAGGTCAGCCGCGAACTGCGCTCTTTCGGCGCCAACCTTTCCGTCACACCCGCGGCCGACGGCCTTTCCGTGGCTGTGGGCGGCGTTGACTATCGGCCCGCCGGCGCCGGCGCTTTTCTGCCCGAAGCCGCGCTCGGCAACTTGAAGAAGATTTTCTGGGGGAACAACATCGTTGCCTTTGCGCCCCTTCTCTACGTGCCCGCGACGCTTGAGGGTCACCGGGTGATTGTGATCGGAAGCTGGTTTGAGAAATCGCTGCCCGTGGACAAGTCGGAGGTGTTTGTTACGGGCTTGATGAAGCTGCACCCGGCCTGGAAAGTCACCGGCCAGTGGCCTCGAGACGATGACGCCCGAGGCGCGCTGGTCGGCAATCGTCTGGCCGAGAGTCTGAACTTGCGTGCCGGCGAGACCATGGAACTGGAAGCGCGGCCAGTCGGGGACGGGCAAACAACCTCCGCATCGCCCGAAGGTTCCAAGTCTTCCCCTGGCAGCTTCGTGGTCCGAGGGATTCTCTCGACCGGCGGCCCCGAGGACGACCAGGTTCTGGTGCCGCTCGAGTCGCTGCAGCGCTGGGCGGGCCTCGCTGGCAAAGTGCGGCGGGTTGAAATCAGCGCCCTCACCAAGCCCGACGACGCTTTCGCGCGCTCCGACGTTACGCACCTCTCGGGAAAGGATTTTGATCGCTGGTATTGCTCGCCTTACGCCAGCTCCATCGCCTATCAAATCCAGCAGGCCATTCCCGAAGCCCAGGCGAAGCCGGTTTATCAGGTGGCAGAGACCGAAGGCCGGATTGTCGACCGCGTCGGCATGTTGATGGCGTTGCTGGTGGTCGCGGCCCTGGTGGCGGCGACGCTGGCCGTCGCCTCCATGATGCTGGCCACGGTGCTGGAGCGGCGCGCGGAGATTGGCCTCTTCAAATCACTCGGTGCCACGGACGGGCGCGTGGCCGCAGTTTTCGTGCTGGAGGCATGCGCCATCGGCGGGCTCGGCGGAGTGGGAGGATATCTCCTCGGCAGCCTGCTGGCGTGGCGCCTGGCTCTGGCAGTTTTTGGAACTCCCCTGGGCGCTCACTGGGTGATTCTGCCGGTCTCGTTGGCGCTCGCGCTCTTGGTGACTTTGGCGGGGAGCGCCCTGCCGCTCGCCCGCGCCCTGAAGGTCTCACCCGCGCTGGCTCTGCGCGATTGATCGCACCGGAGGGGCGAGTTGGGGCTGTCCGGCGAGGTTGGCGAAATGGTTTCCGATCACCCATCCCCGGATCGCCCGACCAGTCGATGATTCGATTCCTGATGAACCGATGACCCGATAGCGACATGACTCAATCACCCGATCACCGATCACCCGATGGTTCCATGTTCTGGCGCTTGTGGTGGCGCGCGATTTCTGTCAGGCGCCCCCAAGCCGCACTGGCACTGGGCTCGCTCGTGGTGGGCGCGGCGATCACCTCCATGCTCTTGAACCTTTACAGTGACGTGCGCCGCAAGATGACGGAGGAATTTCGCGCCTATGGAGCCAACGTGGTCATCGCCCCGGCAGTGGCGGGGACGGCGGGCGCCTCTGCCGATGTTATGGATGAAGCCTCGCTTCTGCCCCTCGCTGAAGTTCGGTGGCAGGCGCCGGGGACGGCTGTGGTCCCGGTTCTTTACGGCGTCGTCCGGGTGTGGCGCCAGCCCGCAGACCCTCGTTTGCCGGAGTTTGATGACGTGGTGGCCGTGGGCGCGGATTTTGGCGCGCTCCGCCGCCTGAATTCGGGCTGGCGCGTGGCCGGCGAAACCGTTTCGGCCGATCTTCCTTCCGGCGCGTGTGCGGTGGGCTCGCACCTTGCGGCGCGGCTGCACGTCCACCAGGGTGATTCCATCCGTTTGCAGTGTTTGGGGGATACGAGCCACGCAGGCGGACCGATCCCCCAGGCATTTCGCATTGGGGCGGTTCTCACCACGGGCGCCTCCGAAGACGACCAGGTGTTTCTCCCGCTCGCCCCGCTCCAGGGGCTTCTCGGCACGAGCGGCAAGATCAGCCTCGTGGAGTTGAGCGTCCCCGGCGACGCGCGTGAAGTCGAGCGCGTGGTTCACCGGCTGGCCGGCCTCCTGCCCGCCTCGGAGGTGCGTCCCATTCGCCAGATTGTTTACTCCGAAGGGAAAGTCCTGGGTACCATTCGCTGGCTGCTGCTTTCCCTCACGGCTCTGATTCTGGTGATCATCGCGCTTTGCGTCATGGCCACCCTGACGGCCATCGTGCTCGAGCGCCGCAAGGACATCGGCGTGATGAAGGCTCTGGGTGCGGCTGACGCCCTGCTGATGCGCCTTTTCATTGTGGAGGGCGCAGCTCTCGGCCTGGTGGGAGGCTTGGCGGGGTTCGGCGTGGGCGTGCTGCTGGCGCGCGATCTGGGGAGGCGCCTGTTCGGTGTCGCCCTCAACCTGAGTTGGTGGACCCTGCCGGTGGTTTGCGTTTTGATCATGGCGGTGGCCGTGCTC
Source organism: Acidobacteriota bacterium (assembly GCA_003171295.1). Classification (GTDB taxonomy): domain Bacteria; phylum Acidobacteriota; class Terriglobia; order UBA7540; family UBA7540; genus Bog-366. Next base: position 6,362 of record PMYF01000169.1, read on the forward strand.
GCGGCGCAGGCGCCCGTGCGCATCGTGCGCGCCATTCAACCAACCGTGGTTCTTAAAGGAGAATGAGTTTCCGGGGCCGCGGGCAGCCGGGAAATCCTGAGGGGAGAGAAGGGAATTGGCTTTCATCGAAGTTACGGATTTGACCAAGACGTATGGCGCCTCACTCGACGCGCTGCACCAGGTCTCCTTCACCGTGGAGAAAGGCGAGTGGATCGCCGTGATGGGCCCGTCCGGCTCGGGCAAGAGCACGCTGCTCAATGTCCTCGGCGGCCTCGACGCTGCCTCGACGGGCCGCGTCGTGCTCGATGGCCAGGAGATATTGTGCCTCTCGGCCAACGAACTCGCCCGCTTTCGGGCTGAGAAAATCGGCTTCGTCTTTCAGCAATTCCACTTGGTTCCCTATCTCACGGCGCTCGAAAACGTTATGCTGGCGCAGTACTTCCACAGCCTTGCGGACGAGAGGGAAGCCGCTGAGGCCCTGGGCCGCGTCGGCCTGGGCGACCGCCTGCAGCATTTGCCCTCGCAGCTTTCCGGAGGCGAGCAACAACGCGTGTGCGTGGCGCGGGCGCTCATCAATCAGCCCAATTTGATTCTTGCCGACGAGCCCACCGGCAATCTCGACGAAGTGAACGAAACCCTGGTGATGGGCCTGCTGACGGAACTGCACCGCGCCGGCCACACCCTGGTGCTGGTCACGCACGACCCCGAAATCGGCCGTATGGCCGAGCGCCGCATCGAACTGCACCACGGGCGCCTGACGGAGGTCTCCGCTTTCCCAGCGCACGAGGAGGAGTTGATCGATGACCTGCTGAAGGCCGTGTGGCACGCGCAGGAAGACACCGCCCATAGCGTCTTGGAACCCGATGCCTTGCCGGAGTTCGCGCGCAACCGCGCCACCTTCCTGCTGATGGCACAGGAAGGCTTGGTACGTCTGGAGGACACCGCACTCTCCTTCGCTCCGCGCGGGCAAGCGCGGGCTCAGCACGTCATCCGCCGGCATCGCCTGTCCGAACGCCTGTTCTACGAGACCTTCGGTCTCGACAAGGACCTGCTCGATGAACACGCCGGCAAGATTGAACATTCACTCAGCCCGGAAGTAACCCAGAAGATCTGCACCTTCCTCCACCACCCCGAGACCTGCCCCCACGGTTCGCCTATCCCGCGCGGCGCCTGCTGCGGGAAGGCCTAGCCATCAGTCACGGTCTCTCGAAGCTCCCTCATCCCTCTCCGAGGGGAGAGGGTGGCCGACGGAGGAGGCCGGGTGAGGGGGTTATGTTGTAGCGGCTGGAAAAGCTGAACTCCATGCACCATAATCCGGTTAAGCGCGGCTTGGTGAGAGAGCCGGGCGGCTGGCCGTGGTCGAGTTGGAGTTTCTATTTCCGGCAGGATGCGTCGATTCTGGAAATGGACTGCGGGTGGCGCATACATCGCGCTCCTGGCGATGTGTGCGAACCCGTGACTTATAACGAAGGGATAAAGTCCACGCCTGTATATACACCTGGAGCAAGGGAAAGACAAGCGGGAGGAGGTAGCTACTGTAGCGCAGACCTCCGTCGCTGAGGTCTGCGGCTTTTCCCAAAGAAGAACCGCGGACCCCAACCACGGGGGTCCGCGCTACCGCTCAGATTCGCGCTTTCGAATCCAAGTGCAAACGGGCAATCGTTAACCCGCAGCGGCGCATGGCTTGTGCCGCTTTCCTGCCGGAATACTCGTTCACGCCGGAGCAATCTCCGTGTAGCCGAGCGTCAGCAGAGCTTTGCAGGCGGCGCACACGTATTGAGGCGGCGGAACGGCATTGCCCATGGCAAAGACTCTGGCTTCGCCGCAACGCGCGCAGGGGGCCGTGGGCGCGCTGGGATCGGATTCAGGAGGGATTTCGAAATTCTCCGTGACTTCGCCCACCCTGGTCGTTTCCAACTCGAACGTCGTGAAGCAGTTGTTGCACACGTGGTTGAAGCAGCATTCCGGCTTGCACGAATAGATCACGTCGGCCGAGCCGCATTGCGGGCAGGCAACGGAGATGGGCACCAGATTCACGGAGCTTTCAGCATGGCCGAGCGGCGGGGGCGCTGTCAAGGTGCGTGGTCAGGCTGGTGCTGGTGTCATTTGGAATGGGATCCCTTTCGAAACACTGGTCATTCCCGCGAAGCTTGTCCCCGCGAAGGCGGGGAGCGGGAATCTAGTCCGTCGGTGGGGCATTTGCTGTGGTTTGCGAAGTAGATTCCCGCTTGCGCGGGAATGACTGCACCTGGCAGTTGGCAGACTTGCTGTGTAAGTCTGCGGCTTTTCCATCCCCAAGGGTTAGAGCCGCAGAGTTGAAGACCAACTCTGCGCTACCTTGCTTTTCCCCTTGTCACCCATCCGGGGAAGATTGAAAATAGCGCCCGGATGAATTCCCTGCGCACCTATTGGACGTTCGCGCGTCCCTTCACCCTGGTTCCTCCCATGATCGGGATCTTTTCCGGAACTCTCCTCGGCTACGGGGCGACGCAAGCGAGGTTTGATCCCGCTCGCGTCCTGCTGGCGGTACTTGCCGCGGGGGTACTGAACGCTGCCTCGAACGGGTTGAACCAGATCTGCGACCTCACCAACGACCGCATCAACAAGCCCCATCGGCCGCTGCCTTCCCGCCGGCTCACACTCGGCCAGGCCGGGGTTTTCACCGGAGTCGCTTATGCTCTGGCCCTGGTGATGGTGGCGGCGGTGAACCGCGAAACGTTCGCCATATACGTGCTCGCCGCGCTCGCTACCGTGGCGTACTCCGCCCCCCCCGTGCGGCTGAAGCGGCATCCCCTGGGCTCGAACCTGATCATTGCGCTCGTACGCGGCTGGTTGTTGAAGGTGGCGGGATGGGCG
>PMYF01000846.1 GCA_003171295.1 Acidobacteriota bacterium
ACCTCGGGGGGAATGCCCGGCCCTTCATCGCTCACCCTCACGCGGCCCAGGCGCCGCACCGGGTCGTAGACGCTCTCGACACCCAGCCGGCCGCCCTGCGGCATCGCCTCGACGGCATTCATCAAGATCACCAGCAGGGCCTGTTGCACCTGGCCGGCATCGCAATAAAGCGATGGCAGGTCGGCCGCCAGGCGCTTCTCCAGTTCGATGTTCTGCAGGATCATCTGATGTCCAACCAGCAGCAGGCAGCGTTCGAGGATGGCATTCAAATCGTTCCGCTGCGGGTTAATGGGCGTCTGGCGCGCGAAGGTGAGCAGGTTTTTCACGATCCCGCCGCAACGCCGGCTTTCCCCTTCGATGATGTGCAGGTAGTTCTTGGCCTCGCCCAGCCGCTGGCCCTCGTTGAAGCCCTTGTCGGCCAGGCGCGAAACCAGCTTGCTGTACGTCAGGATGCCGGCCAGGGGATTGTTGATTTCGTGAGCGACCACCGCCGCCAGCTTGCCCAGTGACGCCATCTTCTCGGATTGCGTGAGGCTGCGATAAGCGCGTTCGAGTTCCTCGGTTTTCTGCCGCACGCGATCCTCCAGCGTGTGCGTCCACTGGAGGTTTTCCGCCCGCGCCTTCTTCAGTTCCTCGGTCATGTGGTTGAAGGAAACGGCCAGACTGCCAATCTCGTCCTGGCTCGTCTCGGGCAACACATAATCCAGGTCGCCCTGGGCCACGTGGCGCGTGCCCTCGGTCAGCCGGCGCACGGGTTGGTAAACCGTCAACCAGATCAACCAGGCCGAAAAGAGGCTTACGGCCAGGATGGAGGCCACGGTGAAAATCACCACCCGGCGCTGATGCTGAGCCACCGCCAAGTCAGCGGCCGCCAGCGATACGTTGGTGTCCAGTACGCCCAGCACCCGGCTGCCCCCGGTATGGGCGTGGCAGGCGGCGTTCGAGCAGTCGGGCTCGTTTTCAATGGGCCGGATAAGCCCCAGCACTCGCGTGCCGTCGCGCGCGCGGTAAATACGCATGCGGTCAGGCCGGTCGAGCCGCATCAGAGGCTGAGCTTGGGCGTGGCAGGCGTAGCACGCCTCTCCCTTCTTATCCACGAAGCGGCCAACTTCCTGGTCGTCGGTGGAAAAGCTGATCTTTCCTTCCTTGTTGAAAATACGGATGCGGTCGATGCCGTTCTCGTGCCCGATGGTGTTGATGATATGGAACACTTCCTCGCGCTGATTGCGCAGCATCGAATAGCGAATGCTGCGGCGGATGGTGTCGCTAATGCGGTCCGCCCCCTGAAAGATGATCTCTTGCTCGGATTGCCGCCAGAGGCGCAGGTTCCAATATCCATAAAGACTAAACAGCAGCGCCATGCCGCTGACCACGCAAGCCGTCAGCTTGATCGCCAGGCTACGGGTTAATTGTCGCATCCATTGTCCTTGAGTCGCGGGGTTCGACCGCCTCCCCGCCGTCACGCCCCGCCGGCTCGAATACGTTCAGATAGCGCACCGCCAAGCTGAAGAGCAGGAAGCCTACGCCCACGATCGATAAGGTCACGGCCACCTCCGTCCAGCGCGGGAAGTAGTGCACGCCGGAAGATGCTTCCAGGCCGGTGATCGAGACGTTCAGACGATTCAACACGAAACCCGTGATCACCAGCAAGGCGACGGCGAACAGCCCATCGCGGTCCTCTCGAACCTTACGGAAGAGGAGGAGGGGCACGGGAAGGAATACACCCAGCGCCATCTCCAAGATGAACAGGATTGTCTCGGTGGTGGGTTCGCGCAAGTGGGCGAGCGCGCCCCGGCTCGCGAGGTCCTGGAACTTCAGCAGGCCGTAAAGCGCCAGCACGACCGCCATCGCCCGGCCCAGCACTTCGAGCAAAGGCATCTCCAGTTCGCGGCCAAAGGCGCGCGAGCTCAGGTTGGATTCAAAAATCACCATCGCCATGCCTACGCTCAGGGCGGAGATAAAGAAGAATACGGGCAGCAGCGGCGAATACCAATAGGGATGCAGCTTCGCGGGCACAATCAGAAACAGGCTCCCCAGCGACGACTGGTGCAGAGTCGAAAGCAACACCCCCACGATCACCAGCGGAATCGTCATGGCCTGGACCACCCGCAAGGGCCCGTGCAGGTGCAAGCGTTCAAAGACGGCTGGCGAGAATTCCAGCGCCAGCACCGTCAGATAAAGCATCACGCACCAGGCAACCTCGAACATCACGGAATGCGGATTCCACATCACCAGCGGGTGCCAGATGTTGTAAGGTTTGCCCAAGTCGAACAACAGGGCCACGGCGACCAGGCCGTAGCCGAGGAAAGCCGTGAGAATCGAGGGACGCAGCACGGCGTGGAAGCGCTCGAGGTGGAAGACATAGACGGTCGCCGCCAAAGTGAACCCGCCCGCCGCCAGGCCCACGCCACAGAGCACGTCAAAGCCGATCCACAGTCCCCAAGGGAATTGATCGGACAGGTTGGTGACGGCTCCCAGTCCTTTGACAAAACGCAGTACAGTGGCATAGAACCCCGCGGCCAGGACCACCACCAGCACCGCTCGCCATAGAGTGAACCTAGGGAGTTTTTCGAAACGCATCACCCGTCTCCACAAGAAGTGTCCGTCGTTCAGAAGGGGGTCGGAGCTTTAGCTCCGACATCATCGAGCTGCAAGCATTCAGGAGCTTTAACAGGCAGCGGAAGAACCGCCAATGCTGTCATCCTGAGGAGCCGCAGGCGACGAAGGACCTCTGCATTTGCCTGATTCTAAAAATGCAGAGGTTCTTCGCTTCGCTCAGAATGGCAGCACCTAGGAGTTTTTCCGCAGCCTGTTTAAGCCCCCGAAGCTTCAGGGGCTAAAGGCCCCGTTTGCAAGGTTTGGCCATTGTCGGACCTGAAGGTCCGACCCCCTATCTCTACTCCTTCTCCGCCTTAGCTACGTCTTCGCGCCGGCTGGTGATCCACCAGATTCCGCCCAGAAGCACTCCACCCAGCATGACCAGGTTGGGGATCCTGGAGAGGACCCGATAGGTCAGCAAAGGCAGGGGATCGAGCGGCAGGTTGGTGGGCAAGCCCAGTTGTCCGAAGGGTACGGCGGAGAGATAAAGTACGGAAGTTCCGCCCACCTCCTCTTTCCCGTAAACGCGCTGAAAGTACTTCGCTGGTTCCTCGCGGAGCCGCTTCTCGGCTTCGCTTAGCAAATCGGTGCGCTCGCCGAAAATGCCGGCTTGTACCGGGCAGACTTCTGTACAGGCGGGTTGCTGGCCCTTGGCCTGGCGCGGCGCGCACATGGTGCATTTCTTCACCTTGGGCAGAGCCACCTTCCACTCGTATCGCGGGATGCCAAATGGGCAGGCCATCATGCAGTAGCGGCAACCCATGCAGCGGTCCGGATCGTAAACCACCGGTCCTGCTGCAGTCTTGCGCAGCGCGCCCACGGGACAGACGGACGCACACGTCGGGTCCTGGCAATGCATGCAGAAGCGCCGGACGAAGATACTGCCATGCGTTTGCACCACGTTCAGCGTGTCAGCCGAAAGTTGGAGGTCAAGCAGGCTGTCACTGGGCGGTAGGCCGTTGGCTTCTTTGCACGCAGCCACACAAGCGCCACAGCCGATGCACCGAGTGGTGTCAACGAGAATTGATTTGCTCATTTCTTCACCCTCTCCAGGCAACAACAAGTTGGACACATCGCCTGCGCATTAGTCCGACCTGTTGTATCTCTATGCACGCCATGTGCCGAGAAATTCAGCAGGCAGGCGCTCTAATGGGTCTAATAGACCGAAATATCTGCATTTTGTCTGCATTTTGCGTCGCTTGTGGTGAAATCGCGCAGTTGAATGGTCTTTCTGGGCGGGATGCTGCTTGGTTGTAGGGGTACGGCTTGCCGTACCCTCTTGGTTCAATCGTGCCATACACGAAGAGGGTACGGCAAGCCGTACCCCTACAAGCAGGCCGGCGGAGCAGCAATGCTTTAGGCAGGCCGCAGGAACTCTGCTTCGAACGCCGTCCAAGTCGTTGGCGCAAGTTCAGCCAGGCAGCCGACGGCAGGAAGTCCGCCGTCCTGGCTGGTTTGGCCGAGGGCCAAATCCGGGGCCGCCTGCGCCGCGAGGAACTCCCGGAAACGGACGAATTCATTTTCGAGCCACAGGATCGCTTTTTCGCCAAAACGCAATGCCCCCGTGTGCTCCGCCATTCGAGTAGGGGTGAGGTAACAGACCCAACCTCCACCATAGGGGTCCGAACTCAGCAACTCGGGATGATCGGCAAGGCGGCTGTTCACCGCCAACACCCGGCCGGTGACGGCAGAAGGAATGATGATGCCCCGGCCGTCACGTTCTAGGCGGAAAAGCGGCTGGCCGGCGTTCACTTGATCGCCAACCTTGGGAAGGACAACCCGGCAGGCGACACCAATAGCGTGGGCGATCAGGGCGTCAGCGCCAACCTCCAACCCGCCGGTGGGATCGGACTTGAACCAAGCATGCTCAGGGGATAGGTGAACACCCGCCGGCAGTTGGCACCACAAGTCGAGCTCAGGCCACCGGAGGCTTCTGCCGGTCGGTAGCGCGCGGCGCGCAGCTTGGTGCGCACGCCACTTCTCTACACCCAGGTCGATCAAGACCAGGCCAACGAACATCAGTGCCACAAAGATCGCGACCATCTTCAACCTCCAATAACTTACGGCCGCCGCTGTCCGCGGGGCGTTCCGGGCGTAGCTTCAGGCCAGCAGCAGTTCTTGGACGAACTTCTCCCACTGGAACTCCGGGACCAGGCTCAGCACATCACCGATGGCGTGGCCGCCATCCTGGAGGCGCGCTTCCGAGCCCGGGCTGACGCGCGTGTGGAGTGTGGAAACGGATTCCTCCATCCAGCGCTGCGCCAGGCGTCCGTGGAGCAGGTTTTTCAGATTGCTGTCCACCGCCGGCGCGTTCACGGCCACCAGCCAGCCGGCCCCGAAAGGATCCTTGTGCGCCAGAGAGGGGTCGCGTAGGACCTCCGGGTTGACGTCCACCACTTCGCCCTCGATGGGCGAGAGCATCTCGAAGCGATGGCTGCCGCGCCCCAGCGTCCAGCCGCGCTCGCCCTGCCGAAGCCAGCGGCCCCGCGCCGGCAGATCGATTTGATCGATCTGGCCAACCAGCCGCGCCGCAAAATCATCCAGGCCGATCCGTACGACTTGGTGGGATTCCTTCATCGCCCAGGCATGCCCGGGGTGATAAGAAAGGTGGGCGGGAAACTTGAAGCCTCCCACTACATTCAGCGGGAAGGAAAACTCCTCCGGCGGCGCTTCCCGGGCTGCGTTCTTCACCTCAACCCGCTCCGGCTGGCGCCTCTGGAGGAAGTAATCTACCGCCACGAAAAGAACGAATGTTGCCAGGACTAATCCAGCGACCATTTAGCACCTCGCAGCACTCCGCTCCCTTGCTGCGGAACGAAGCACCCGAATCTCGCTATGCGTATTAGCAGGCTGCTGGCCGTTATTCGAGAATAGAAAGGAGTGGGCGATGTGCCTAACTTATTCCAAATGTTATGGTTAGGTCAATCCTTTGAAATACGAGAAGAAGGACAAATATGCGCCATGTGCCGGGTTTGTGGAGTTTCTCAATAGCAAGTTCTATCTGCGTGGCCATTTTATCCAACAAACGCCATATTTTCAATATGATACGCTACTGATGCACATCACAACAGCGGTTGATGAGTAGTTAAACAGGAGGACGGCACATCCTGCTGTTACCAGAACTTCCCCATAATTCAATTTAACACGTGTTCGAGGCCCAGCCCATGATGGCAGCAAAATCTGCACACTCCGGCAGGCGGGCGTAGGATTTCGAGGTTACCCGCCACCCGGTGGCCTCTCCGACGGGGCTAGCTTCCTGATAAGCTCTGGATTCTTTGCTGGCCCAGTAGGCTCGGAATCTGATATAAGAACGCGACTTGCCCAATCAGAAGACCGGGAGTTGAACTGTGCGCAAACCAATTTGTGTACTTATTTTCGCACTTTGGGTCGGGAGCGTGGTCGTCGCACAAGAGTCATCCGCGCCTTCCCCGCTCGTGGACCGGGTTGGCCAGACCGGCTTCCTGCAACTTGAGGCGGAGAGTTTCAAAAACCTCCCCCACCAGCAAAAGGTGCTAGCCCACTGGCTTTCGATGGCAGCCATCGCCCTGAACCCCATCGTTTACGATCAGAACTCCGCTTACGGCCTGGAACTAAAGCACCTGCTCGAGCAGATCCTGACGCATGCGCACGGCATCGACCCGGCGGTGCTCAAAAAGCTCACGGACTACACCAAACTATTCTGGGCGAACCATGGGAACCACAACACTTTCACCTCGCAGAAGTTTCTGCCGGATTTCACTTTTGAGGAACTCCAGGCCGCGGCCGAGCAGGCGCTCAAGAATCGCGCGCGCTTGGGCCCGCGGACCAAACTCGCGAAGGAACTCGCCGACCTGCGCCCGGCGATATTCGACGCGGACTATCAACCTTACCTGACGGTGAAGAACCCCAAGAACGGCGAAGACCCGCTCGCCTCGAGCGGCAACAACCTCTACCAGGGCGTGACGATGAGCGACCTCGCGGATTTCCACGACAAGTACCCGCTCAACTCGCGCCTGGTCAAGAAGGACGGCAAACTCATCGAGCAGGTGTACCGNNCACCCAAAAAGCAGGTTCTGCGGGATCTGATCCGCTACTACCAGACCGGCGCCCCCGCCGACTGGCGGCAGTTCAACATCGACTGGGTGCACGATGACTCGCCGGTCGACTTCACCAACGGCTTTATCGAGGTCTATAAGGACGCGCGCGGCCTGAAGGGCGCTGCGCAGTCCTATGTGACCGTGGTGGACGAGAAATTGAACAAGCTCATGAAGGCGCTCGCCGCTAATGCCAAGTATTTCGAGCAGCGC
>PMYF01000432.1 GCA_003171295.1 Acidobacteriota bacterium
TCCAATGCCCATAACACCCGATCCCGCAAGTCCTGTGAATAGGATTGCATCTTTGCCTCCCCTCTATCGGCAGAGGCATTATCGCACATAATGTATACACTTAACTTACAAAGGCTCTAATACTCTGACGAAAAGCAGGAAAAAGCCGGCCATCGGGCATACAAACTTTTTGCTGGCGACAGGGAATCGCCGCTATGGGTTTTTCGCCTGCGGGGATTCAGGGCTTTAAGGGACTGGCAATAAGGCTGCGCCTATGCTAAGTTAGGCACAAATGCGAAAGGCCCGCTGGCAGGCGGGCCTTCAAGAACTGTTGGGTGCACTCCAAACGTATCACAGGGGTGTGCCAGTTGCAAAGAAAAAGCGAAAGTCCACCGACTAAACAACAACCCACAATTCCTCAAGCAGCAAGTAAACCCAAATCCTGGGAGGCGGACCAATCGCAATGATTTACACCGAGCCGTTGTTTCTTGGTGTTACTCCGACCGGCGCACGGAACTACGTGGCAAGTACAGTAGCCTCCGGTAAGAAACCCTTCTTCAACGCCTGCGCAGGGCGGTTCAGCGTTGTGGAGGCGGCGGTCAAAGCCGGACTTCCGTCTGAAAACATTTATGCTTCGGACATTGGCGTTTTCTCGTCCATCATCGGATATTTGGCCGACCCGTCGAAGAAGCTCGACGACCTGGGCATCCGCATCCTCGACCCGGTGTTGGAACCGAAAGGAATCGCCAACGATCTCGACTTCGCCGCTCACGTCATGCTGATTCTGAAACTGAACCAGATGAAGCTGACAAACCTGCGGGGCCTCTACCTGAGAGAGGAGTTGTTTTCGTCCTGGAACCGAAGCCGCGAAGCCATGCGGCAGCAATTGGAGACACTGGTCCAAAACATCGCCGGGATTCATTACGAGATCGCCGACATTTGGGATGTAGTCTCCAGCGTTTCCCAGGAGGACGTTACCTTCTATGCGAGCGTCCCCCATTACGCTCGCGGCTACGAAAAGATGTTCTCCGCCCCAAACCTGAAGTGGAACGAACCTGCTATCCCGCAATTTGACCCGAAGCGTTTTCCCGAGATCATGGAGCGGCTCGGTGAAGCGCAATGTACCGCGCTGCTGTGTCGGCGCGGCGAATGGGAAGAGGAGATTCCGCCGCCCTGGGGGCGCGTTTTTGGCAGGGCTGAGAGCAAGGAGAAAGCCCTCTGGATAATCGCCAACCGGCCAATGCAGGCCCACGCGGAGAACAAAACTGGCTTCGGGGATGTGCGCAAGTTCCCAATTTACGATGATCACGAGATCACGCCGGCGTCGAGGTTCCACGTCATGATGGTCGGGCTTCCCACGGCGCTCTATTACCGGGACTTGTTCGTCCACCGACTGGGGGCGACAACCGCCGACCGTGGATTCCTGCTCCTGGTGGATGGCCAGGTGATGACCGCCTTCGGCATTTTCATCCAGGATTTCCTCCAATTTAGGGTTCAACACCTGCCCGAGATGTTCGGGATTACGCGGTCGAGCAGGCGCTACCACCGACTCGGAAAACTCTTCATGCTGCTCCTTACGTCGGGCGAAATGAAGAAGCGACTGTGCGACATCCTGAAACTCTGGCTGCACGAGCCTCGCGGAATCCAGACAACTTCCATCACGGTGCACGAGGAGGGCAAGACCGACAGGGGAGCATTGAAGGTCGTCTCACGCGAAACCCTTGAGGATGGAAGATTTCGCATCATTTACCGGGGCGACTTTCGGGACGATAGCATTGCCGACGTGGTAGCGGAGTGGCTCAAAAAACACGGTGAGCGGAGGCGCGATGGCTGAGACAGCGACGAAAAAGAGAAAACCCAAACCCGCAGCGAGTGTCATCCAGCCCGAGAGGATTTTGGAACTCGGCAACGGCTTGGAGCTTTGGAAGGTTCACCCTTCAACTTTGCGCGAGCAGGATGTGAACGCCCGCTCAATGCCCAAGGCAATGTTTGAGCGGCTGGCCCAGACCATCGCACGTGACAAGCGCCTGGAAAGCCTGCCGCTCTGCGCCAAGACGGAAAGAGGTCTGGAAATAATCTCTGGTCATCATCGCGTCCGGGCCGCCACTGCTGCTGGCATCTCTGAAATGTTTGTTCTGGTTGACGTGACGGGCCTCACTCACAGCCAGATTGCAGCCAAGCAGCTTGCGCACAACGCGATTGAGGGCACTGACAACGAACAGTTGCTGGCTGAAATCTATCGCCAGATCGAGGACGCGGAGTCGAAACTCGAAGCGTTCATCGATCAGAAGCTCGATATTGAATTGCCCAAGGTGAAGATCGAAGGGCTAGACATCGAGATGGACTTCAAAACCGTTTTGCTGATTTTCCTGCCACGGGTGAAGGAACGGCTGGACCGAGCCCTTGAATATCTCCGCTCCTCCGGCCAAAGACTTGACGGCGTTTACATCGCGGCGGATTCGGACTACGCGCCGCTTGAGAAGGCCGTGCGGAAGATCAACGAGGAATTCGACGTGCGGGTCGTTGCTGACATCATCGGGAAGATGGCCGACCTTGCCCTCCAAGCTTCCGGGGTCTCGGTCGAGGACCCCGAACGGGTTCACCTGAAAGACATCTTCGGCACGAGCTGGGTGCCGAAAGAGGCCGCGTCGGTTATCAGGGATGCGGCTCAGAAGATGGTCGAAGCCGGTGAGATCGGCCAAACAAATCGCTGGCAGGCCCTGGAGTATTGGGCTGCGGATTATTTACAATCGTGAGAAACCGAGAACAAGACTTTTGGGACCGGCAACCCTATGAATCGTCAAAGGCTTACGCGCATTTCTGCCTCTACCGGGACATGGGCCAAGGACGGTCGCTGCGCAAGTTGGCGGCAGACGCCAAAACTACGTCGAAGCTACGCCAATTACAGCACTGGTCCTCCAGATGGAACTGGGTGGAGAGATGCCAGCGATACGACGATTACGCTGAACGCCAGCTCCGTATCCAGCAAGAGAAAGAGCGTCTGGAGATGCACAAGCGGCACGCCAAGATTGCCTTGTTGGGCCAAAACATTGCCGTCAAAGGGCTGGAAAACTTGCTCGGCAAAGTTCAGACCGGCGAACACGATGTCCCACCTGCGGACCTGACGCGGCTCCTGGATACAAGTGTGAAAGTGGAACGGATGGCACGAGGGGACCCGAGCGAAAGCCATGAGGTTATGGGACCTGGCGGTGGCCCCGTGAGGCTCGACCTCGCGGAGACTCTGAAACGCATAGATGAAATCTATGGCCTCAAATCGAAAGACGGCACCGGGAAGACCCGCAGTGCGGGTGATGAGTCCGAATCTTCCGAGTCCTAACTTCAAGCTCTATCCCTACCAGGTTCGCTGGATTCAGGACAAGTCTCGCCTCAAAATAGCCTGCAAGTCGCGCCGCATCGGCTACTCGTTCGCTGCCGGGTTCCGGGCGCTACGGTCCTGCCTGGAGTGGAAGCACAACGTCATCGTCCTCTCGAAGAAGGAGGAACTGGCAAAGGAATTCATCTCTGAGGCTGTTGCCCCCCACGTTCGGGCCATCGGCATCTTGGCCAGCTATCACCAAGGGTACATTCCGCAAACGTCCATTCACAAGCAGGAGTGCCTGCTTTCGAATGGTTCCCGAATCATCGCTCTGACGGCCAACCCTGACTCGGCCCGGAGCTACGAGGGTGACGTGGTGTTGGACGAGTTCGCCTTTCACCAGGACGCCCGCAAGGTTTACGAGGCGATTGAACCGTCCATCACGCGCGGGTATTCGATTGAGATCATCTCGACGCCGAATGGTCAGCAGGGCGAATACTACAATCTGGCCAAGGCCACCGGCTTGGTTGACGGCCTATCCAAGCCCAACTGCGAATGGTCGGCGCACAAGACGGACATCCACGAAGCAGTGCGCCAAGGTTGCAAAGACCGCTTTGGTAATCCGCTGGACATCGCCGCGATCAAGGCCGGATGTTTGGACGAGGAGATGTGGCTCCAAGAATACTGCTGCCAATTCCTGTCCACTGCGTCGCAATGGATTTCGCCGGAACTTTTCGAAATGAACACCTCATCCGAGGCGACAGCGGGCTACCCGATTGGTCAGTATCGAAACCTCTTTGCTGGCTGGGACGTAGCCCGCAGCAAGGACCTGTCGGTGATCTGGCTGAACGAGATGATCGGCGACGTAAGCTGGACGAGGGGCGTCGTCGAGTTATCCGGCTTACCGACACCCGTGCAAATGGATGAGGCCCGCCGCCTCATGCCCATGATTCACAGGCTTTGCATCGACAAGGGAAGCATGGGACTGACGATTTACGAACAGCTTGACCGGGAGTTCTACGGTCGGGTCGAGGGCATAGGATTCACGATCCAGACCAAGGAAGCGATGGCAGTTAACGCCAAGCGACGGATGGAAGAACAGAAGTGTCGTATCCCCGACACCGACATGATCCGCAATTCGTTCCGATCCGTCAAAAAGACAGTGACGGCCACGGGCCAAGCCAGATTCGATGCCCTTCATGATCAGAAGTACGGCCACGCGGACCACTGGTGGGCCTTTGCTCTGGCTGAATCAGCCGCGCAGCAGCAGGATAGCCAAACGCTTGGTTTGCTAGACTACTACAACAGCGGCCAGGCCGAGAAGGATCTAAAGGAAATGGACAAGTTGATGGCTGCAACGACGCTGGCGAAACCGATGATACCGGACCAGGCGCCCGCCTGCCCGGAATGCCACAGCAAGCTCGTGATCCGGGTGGGCGGCGGGCAGCTGCATTGCAATCAATGCGGCATTCAGTGGTGGCCCAAGGATGGCAAGCGGCCGCCGGTGCCGGTAGCGAGTCGGAAGGCGTACCTGGAGGGCAGATGAGCGGTCTGATGCGCAACCGCGCGCGAAAGGGGGTAGTGTCTGAAAAGTGCGTTGATGGCTCACAAGGGAAGGGGTAGCGGCGGAAAACTACGTACAGCCCAATTGCCTTGCGATTTCAGAATCTAGCTGCGACGAAAATTTCTCAAGTCCGCCGAGGTCTTTTATGTATTCACACCTCTCACGGGTGCAAACGGCAAGCTCCAATCCTTCTACGTTTCCACTTATCTCTGCCCCCATTAGGATGCAGTGGACAGCCAGCGGTAACAACGCTTCAACCGTGCGGCTTTGCACCCGGTAACACTGATAGTAGCGTTCAAGAAAGAACGCCGCAGCATTGCCGTAATCACCCTCGACTGTCTTATCGTGAACGGGATTCATGGAAGGAGTTCTCGAAAAGCCTAATCTGAATAGCCGCGCGCCATCGGCGCAAGAATACGCAAGAAGGAGCGAACTTTCACGGTGAGTGATTCGCGTTTCCGGCCCGCCCTTCCAGCTCGCGGGCGCCCTTGATCTGAACTCGCGCCCACTTGCGGAACTCCCGCACCCGCGCTTTCCTCCGGGCTCGGGTGAGGAACGGCAAGTGGGCTGGATCTTCCCAGGTTCGAGCCAGCCGCTCATACACCGCCGCGCGCTCCCGCTTCAACTGCGCGAGTTTTTGCTGGGCCTCCATCGTCGCCACTTCGGCTTTCACTGAAGGTCCGCCGTCTCGTATGCCTGGCGCGCTTCTTTAAGTTGCGCTTCCAGACGTTGCACCGTGCCCGGCAACTCCATGTCTCGTTTGACGAGTTCTTTCGCTTCGGTGAGCTGCTGTTCCAAGTCTTCGCAGCGCTGCCGTGCGATATCTGCTTTGTTCATGGTTTCATCCTCCAGCCGCCCCGCCTGCCTCGGCCCTGCCGTTATTCCCCGCCCGGCTTCGCCTCCGAGCCTTGCATTCCCTTGAACTGCGACATGACTCTCTTCGTGAAATCCCGCTCGGCTTTTTCCACGTCCACCAGCTTGTTCCAGCTTTCCATGTCCACCAGAGCCTTAATCGCCTTATCCAGCCGCCGCCGCAGTTCCTTCGGCGGCAGGGCATCAAGTTCGATACAGTCCGGCCCGTGCGCCAGCACGAACCCCGGAGTGCGCGAGTCCGTATTCTTGACGCGCAACGGAGGCAGTCGGAACTCCCGGATGTCTTCCGGAAGGATGGCTAGACGGCGCATGATGAACAGCAGCCCGGCCGTCTTCGGATCGAGCTTGAGATACCGGCAGGCCAGCCGGAACTCGATCTTGCTTTCGTCGCATTCGTCTTCGGTGGCGTCCGCATCGGGATGCGCCGCGAGCCAGCGTTCGGCGATTCTCTCAGCCCGCGCGCGAAACTTAGTCATCAATTCCCACCCGGGTTTGGGAAGGCGGCCGTAAACGCTGCCTTGCCGCAGACTCCAGGCGTCGACCGTGTACGGACTGATCCGCGCGCGATAGTCCGCGACCATGCCGCTTTCAATCCGCTTCCCCACGTCACGCTGAATATCCACGCCGCTTGGGTCCCAATCGCCCAGATATAGGATCGTCACTTCCTTCTTGTCCCTCAACGCGTCCGAACAGGCCACGCCAATATCATGCGCCCGGGTCTTCGAGGCGAACCCGCGCAGCGTGTAAATCGTTACACCCCACTTTTTCGCCACGGGTTCGATCGAGCCCGTGATGGTGTCCTTCTCGGCCAGGATGAAAACACACTTGGGCTGCTGTGACCAAAAATCCCGGCGATAGGCTTCGGCCACGGTTTCACCGTATTCCGCAAGCCCGTCCCAGCCGCTGTGGCTGTACACCGGGCGCGAGCGGTCGGCGATCCATTCCCAGGGAATCTCGCCACGCTCACGCGCCTGCCCGACGTGGTCAATCACTCGTTTGTAAGCGCGCTGTTCATTGCGGATCAACTCGATGCTCACCAGCCGGTAGAAGAGCTGGCGCACCGTCATGGGCCATTCGGCCTCAAGAATGCCGTAGGCCGCCTCGATCAGCCGCTTCGTTTCATCGTGAATCCCTCGTCCCATTTTCAAAACCCCTTTCTATTTCCGGTCTAAGCCGGAAATAGAATTCTCTCCGGCCCGGTGGCCGCCTCCAGACAAAGTCCGATCTTTCTTTAAGCCAACTGGCCCTCCTGCCCTTGGCCTCTACCCGTGGTGCTCTGGAGAAGTGAAACGGTAGTCCAGGCAGCAGATCGGCTGGAAAAGCCCCAGGTGAGTCACCCGACAACGTTCGGCCGCGGGACCGGACTCGTTGCTCGACAAGACAGCGCCCCGTTGGCGTCGGTGGCCTGACCTGGGCCGTCGCAGAGTCCAGCTCGCGCCGGTCTCTTTGCGGCCTTACAAGGCTCCCCGAAGTCCTGTGCTGGCGTGTTCAACGCACTCACCTTCGAAACCATTGCCTACCCCGCTGCAAGCGAAGGCCGAAATCGCAGAACTTCCCGTCTAGCGCTGCGCCTTCGGTCTTCGCGTTCTGGCGATCACTCTCATTGTCGCCGGAGGCGGAGCGAGTCCGAGGCTCCGGCGTTTTGAGAGCGCACTTGACCTGAGACGAGTCGTTGAGTTATGGTGGGACTGGGTCAAGCGCGCTCTCCTGGTGCTCTTGGTGCTCGGCACCTTCCCTGGTGCCGTTAATTTCCCTTTCACAGAATTAACTCCGGCTGGCCGTCCACCAGCCGGAGTCTGTCTCTGCTCGTGCCGTACTTACAGCCCTTCGCTCAAGACGCGCTCGACCTCAGCGGCCGGAACAAGCAGCCGCTTTCCGAAGCGGATCGTTCTGAGCCGGCCATCCGATGACGCCCGCCATGCTGTGTCATAAGAGACCCCCAGCGACTTTGCGAATTCCCGCATCGTCTCCGCGCGCCGCACGACCGGTGCGTCCTTTTGATTCGCGTCAGCCTGAATCGGCTTGCTCATACATACTCCCTTCTGCTTCTTTCCGCTTGACACGCGGGCGACGTACGCATATATTCGCCAGCGTGTGACAACAGGAGCGTATGTCTTCTGTACTATCCTGTCAACAGCATAGGCCGCGTCCGGGTGACTTTATGAACTCACTCCCAAAACACCGCCTCAACACTCTTGTCAGTAAAATCAAGGTTGACACCGCAGATAAGTTCCTTGAGGAATTGCTTAACTTGGATGTTATGGACGTGCCCGCTCTTGAGCGATTCATCCGCCGGTTTCGTCACCTTTTGCCAGCACCCGGCCCGAACCGCGCAATGAACCCGAACCTCGAAACTGGCGTGCTCAACTGGCAAGCCCGTCTCCGCGCTGCCTGGCGTCAGCCGACGCCGCTCGGCCGTGAGGTGTTATTGCTCGGCATCATCGCTTCGCATTTGGCTTCACCAGAAGATCAGGCGCACCCCGACGCCTACGCCGCTGTGCTGATGCGAGCCCTGCACCTCGTCGGTCGCATGAGGATCTGCAAGAGGAAAGATTGCCAGACTCCTTACTACATCTGGTCCCCGAAGCGCCGGAATTATTGCAGCGACGTTTGCGCCCGCGAAGCCCAACGGGCGTTCAAGTTGAATTGGTGGCGGAAGGATGGGCCGGAGTGGCAAAGAAAGCGCCGGGCGAAGGCCAAGCGCTTGAAAAAATCTCAGGGAAAACGAAAGGGAGGGAAATAAGATGGCACTCTACAAACGAGCCGAGACGTACTGGACGGATTTCATGCTTCAGGACGGCCGCCGATTCCGCCTTTCGCTTGGAACGACCGACCGCCGCGAAGCCACCCAGAGAGAACGCGACAAGGTGGCCGAGGCTAAAGACGGCAAGATCGTTCCGCGCGTCGAACCCCTCGCCAAGATGACTCTGGAGAAAGCTGTTGATGCCTACATGGAGAAGGTCCGAAACGGCTCTCGACGGGTTGCTTCCAAGCAGAGGATCTTAGCCGAAAACAGTATTACAAGTGAGCGGGACCGGCTCAGAAGAGTGGTCAAGCTACTGGGTGATCGGCCCGTCCGCAAGATCACCGCGGAAGAAATCGACGCCTATATGGCCAAGCGGAAGGATGCGGGAATCTCACCGCGTACCATAGGTATGGAACTCTCCGCGTTGCGCCGAGTCCTGAAAGAAGCCAGGGTATGGAAGAGGCTCCAGGACGTGATTGAACTGCCTACACAGGAAGCCTCAAGTATCGGGCGCGCGCTCACCGAAGAAGAGAAGAACCGTTTGCTTCAAACCGCCGCGACGAAGCCGGAATGGGCCGTCGCTCGCTTGGCCATGACGCTCTCGCTCAATACCACAATGCGAGGATGCGAGATCAAGGGTTTGCGCTGGCAGGACATTGACTTCCTGGAGCGCACCTTGACAGTTCGCCGAAGCAAAACCGCCAAGGGGTTGCGCCCCCTTCCCTTGAATGAGGCTGCCTGGGATTCGATGTTGGAATTGAGAAAGCGGGGCAAGACGCTCTTCGGTGACAGCCTATCGCCCGACTGGTACGTCTTCCCACACGCCGAAGGCTTTCAACCGCCAGACCCGACAAAGCCCATGAAAGGGTGGCGTTCGGCCTGGAGGCGCCTGACCAAAGCCGCCGGGCTCCAAGGTTTTCGCTTCCATGATTGCCGACACCAGGCGATAACCGAACTGAGCGAAAACGGGGAAGCTGATATGACGATTCTCGCTCTGGCGGGCCACGTCTCCAGACGCATGATCGAATACTACTCTCACATCCGCCAGCAGGCCAAGCGGAATGCCCTCGATAAGCTGTGCAAAGGCCTCTCTCCGAGGGGGGTTATGTCACAAACTCACGTCACAATCGAGGCTAAGCCGATACCGGCGCTCCCGCAAGTCATTGAAAAAGAAGGAATGGGGTTGGTGGACCTGGTGGGGTTCGAACCCACGACCTCATGACTGCCAGTC
>PMYF01000880.1:0-268 GCA_003171295.1 Acidobacteriota bacterium
CAGAATGACAGCACGGAAGCGTTTTTGCGCAGCCTGTCTAACCCCCCGTACTGACGCACTGCCCACCCTCCCAACCCTGTGTCTTCCTTGGCGAACTTCAGGGCGCTCGCGTGAGTCCTCGACCTCCTAAACCCATTCCGTTCTGAACAATGAAAGACATGCATGATTTCGAAACGAGCATATAATGGCCTGCGAATCGGCGATGCTGCTTCGGCCTGTTTCGCGGTGCCAGCCCTGTCCATGCGTCCCAGAAGGGCTATTTTGCTAG
>PMYF01000880.1:277-5655 GCA_003171295.1 Acidobacteriota bacterium
GGGGCTCCACTCCGAGGGAAGATCGTGGTTATCTGTTTCGAGGCTGCTTATGTTCGAAAACGACACCGAGATTTTTGAGTTTGTTCAGCAAGACCTATATGCGGCGGCGGTGTGCGACATACTGGACGAGCTGGGTTATCGGCAGCAGGCCATGCACCAACGGCTGCGCCCCTTGCTGCCGGACGTAGAGCATTGCGGGTTCGTGGGCCGGGCGCGGACGGTGCGTTGGATGGAAACCGACTATGTGCGCGAAGATGACCCTTACGGGCTGGAGATTGACCTCATGGATTCTCTCGAGGCGGGGGACGTGGTGGTGCATTCGACGGATGCCGGGGGGACGAACGCACCCTGGGGAGAACTGATGTCGACCGTGGCCAAAAAGAACGGCGCCGTGGGATGCGTGTGTGATAGCCAGATTCGCGACTGCGTCAAGATCATCGCGCTGGGGTTTCCTGTCTATTACGCGGGAATCCGGCCCCTGGACTCGAAAGGACGCGGCATGGTGATGGCCTACGACGTTCCCATCCGGTGCGGGGAGGTGCTGGTGCGGCCCGGGGAGTTGATTATGGCCGACTATGACGGCATCGTGGTGGTGCCTCCCGAAGTCGAAAAAACGGTCCTCCTCAAAGCGCAGGAGAAAGTGGGCAAGGAAAACCTCACGCGCCAGGAACTCTCGGAAGGCAAAACGCTCCGGGAGGTCTATAACAAATACGGGGTCTTATAACAAGGAGTGGGAGCGGGATTCCCGCGTTCGTGGATCTGACGCTGCGCCGCAGCTTGCAGCACCTGCGTCGCGTCGCTGCCGTGCCGGAAAGGGAAGGTGAGAAATGGGTCGCGGATCAATATCAACCAGGTCTCGGATGGCGCGAAGAGCGGGCGTCATCGCAGGCTTCTTGCTCTATTTCATAACCAATGCGGTCGCCCCGGGCGCCTATGCGCAATCCGCCCCTGGACCGGAGCCGCCCGGCTGGTTTGCCGGTGACGCCCACGTCCATCGCGGCATTGGTTGCGGGCGTTCCAATGAGAAAAAGATGCTTAGCCCGCAGCAGCTCTTGGAAATGATGAAGGTGAATAACCTGGCCGTGGTCTCCATGCTCTCTGATATCGGCAACGGCGAGATCAAGTATGCCGATCAAGACATCCCGCTGATTACCGGACAGGACGACCCGGCTTCCACTCCCCAGCGTATTCTCCATTGGGACGCGGAATGGCACTATGACCCGGANNGGTGTTACGTTCGAGAGGAAGATGATCGGTGGCCACCTGATTCTGCTGGGCCTCAAAGAGGGTGGGCAACCCTATGCACAATACACCTACCCGATCTTTGATTGGGCCACCAAGCATGGAGGCATTGGCGGATTCGCGCACATGCAGTACCTGCCTTACGGATTTTATCCGCCGCCCGACGGCATCCCGCAGTCGCTGGACTGCTGCGCGCCGCTGGAATACCCGGTGGAAACCGCGCTGGGAACTTCCTCATTCCTGATGGAAGACGTGCGCGGAAGTGATTCGGCGCTCGAAGCCTATTATCGTATCCTCAACACCGGCTTTCGCCCGGGTCTGGCGGCGGGCACGGACTATTCCTGCAATGATTCGGAGCCTCTCGGAACCCTGCTGACCTACGTCCGGATTCCGGACGGCAAACTGACTTACCATAAATGGGTCGAGGGCATCGCCCAGGGGCGCACTGTGGTCTCTCGCAACGCCCACAACGAGTTCTTGGACCTTAAGGTGAACGGGACCGCGCAGCCTGGAGATGAAATCGGCCTGGAAGGGAAGGGCTCCGTGCGGGTCAGAATCGAGTGGATGTCACTCCACAGCGCGGAGGGTAGAATTGAACTGGTCCAGAATGGAGCGGTGGTGGCTTCTCAAAACGCCTCGGCGGCGCCCGGCTCCCCCGCGGTTTTCGAGACCACGCTGGACTTTGGACAGAGTGGATGGCTTGCCGCCCGGCGGATGGACTGGCAGAGCGGCCATCGGACCCACACCGGCGCGGTGTTCGTCATCGTGAAGAAGGCCCCCGTTCGCGCCAGCGCCGCGGATGCCCGATTTTTTGTCGCCTGGATCGATAACCTCATCCGCCAGACTTCAGCGGGCGGTGCGTGGAGCGGGTTTTTCACGACGGATCGCGCGGCCGCCCAGAAGCGCTACCAGGAAGCCAGGGCGATCTATCTGCGCATAGCGTCCGAGGCCGAAAAACCACCCGCCCCTTGAGAGGCTGCGGAAAAGCGTGTAGCGGCGACTTTACGTCGCCAGCGCCGGATTGATTCCATTGCCGTGGTGGCGATTTAAAATCGCCGCTACGCCGTCCGTCTCAGGCTCTCTAATGCGGCCTTGGCCGGCACTAGGAAACCGCAGTGGGGAGGTCAGGCATGTTGAACGGAAGGTGGTCGAGATGGAGTTTTATTCTCGCGGCCGAAATCGTGCTGGCAGGAATCTTCAGAATGGGTGGGCTCCCGGCTTTCGCCGAAGACGTGTTTAACTCTCACCCCGTGATTTTAGACAACCAGAACAAGATTATCCCGTGGTCGGTGCCGGTTGAGAATGCATACGACCTCTTCCTCCGCCTGCGCTGGGACTTCATCAAGACCAAAGTTCCCCCCTGCCCCGGCCCGCCCCCGAGATCATCGTATCCGCAGTATTACTTCTATTGCGCCTTCCGGGATAAGAACGGAACCTTGGAACCGGATACTTGGATGAATGACGTGGGAGAGAAAATCCCGAATTGGTTTGAATCGGCTCGTTTGTATTATGCCTACACGGGGGACACCTCGGTGATGACCATCGTGAAGGATCTCCTGGATTACACGATCGCTCACGGCACGAGCCCCGCGACCTTCTCCTGGCCCAATTTTCCCTATACCACAACCAACGCGGGCGACCTGGAGTTCCGGGGTTTTACAAACTCCAAAAAACTGGTTCTGCATGAGATTCAAGTGGATCACGCCGGGGATATGGGACTGGCGTACTACGGATTGTACCTCTATACCGGCGATAGGAAGTACCTGACGGCCGCCCTGAATGTCGCCGACACGCTGGCCATTAAAGCCCGAACCGGCGATGCCGCCCATTCTGTCTGGCCTTATCGCGTGGTGATGGATAGCGGGAGAATCACCGCCGAATACGGGGCCAATTGGACGGGCTGTTACCGGCTCCTGGACTGCCTCATCAAGGCGAAGCTGGGCAGCGTAAAGGCCTACGCGGAGGCGCGTGAGAAAGCCCGGAATTTCATCCTGCGCCATCCTCTGCAGACCGGTTACTGGACAGATGGGCATACGGATACGGACGTTAACAGCAACACTTATAAGAGCAACATGAGCGCGAGTAATGCTACTTTGTGCATGTTTGACGATCCTGAGTTCGATCCCGGCTGGAAAACCGATGTGCCCAAATTGATCAAATGGACGGAGGACAATTTCGTTTTTCGTTGCGCCCCCGGCGAACCCGCGACGCAGTGGGGCGCCAATATCGTGGGCGAGCAGGATGCGTTCCTCGTCAAGATGGATTATCAAACCGCGCGATATGCCGCGGAGTGCGCCCGCTGGTATGCCGTATCGGGTGATGAAACCTATAGAGAAAAGGCCTATCGTTCCTTGAACTGGGTGACATATTGCAATAACCCCGTCGGCCAGGCGTTCGAAAGCCCGGTGAGCAAAGATATATCCAACTGGTGGTCAGATTGCTACGGCGAGTGCCCCCGAATGTTCTACCCGGCATTCGCGGGGGTTCCCGAATGGGCTCCCCCTCACGAGAACCATATCCTGTATTCCGCCGGAGTGCTTAAGGACGTCTCCTATGTGGCGGGGAAGATCGCCTACACTCCCACCGCAGGGCCGGGGACCGAGTATCTGCGGCTGGCGTTCCGCCCCACCCGCATCACCGTGAAGGGCGCCACTCTCTCTCTCGGCCCTGACCTGAATTCGGAGGGCTACATCCTGCGGGATCTTGGAAAAGGCGATTATGCGGTAAATATTAGAAGAGTGCGGGTTGGTAAAGTTGTAATACAGTGAATTGGTAATACCCGTGCTTTACTGGTTGCGGGAAAACCCCTGACGGACGGCGTAGCGGCGATTTTATATCGCCAAAACGGCAATCGAATCAATCCGGCGCTGGCGACTTAAAGTCGCCGCTACATTTTTTCCGCAGCCTGCTTAGCCCCGTCCTTCCGGAAGCCCCCTAAGAGCGTCCTCGCGTGGTGAGGAATCCCGCCTATCTGGGCAGTTTCATTTCGCCGCTGATCTCCAGTCTCGCGCGGACACCTCCCGGTGCATCCGCCGGCTGAGCGCCACCTACGAAGACGTGGTACTCGCCCGGCTCGACGACGTGTTCCCCCTTCTCGTTCACCGTGCCCAGATCGCGAGCCGGGAGCGTGTAGGTGAGGTGCCGGGTTTCTCCTGGTCCGAGGTGTACGCGCTCGAATCCTCGCAAAGCGCGCGCCGGGGCGCCGGGTGTGGGCGGGAATTCCAGATACAGCTCTGCCACTTCATCGCCGGCCCTGCCGGAAGTGTTCCGGACGACCACGGTGATCGTGAGGTCATCTCCCGCCTTCAGTTGCGGCTGGGACAGTTTTAGCTGGCTGTATTCGAAGGTCGAGTAGCTCAACCCATAACCGAAACCGTAGAGAGGCTTGCCTTGAAAGTACCGGTAAGTCCGGTTGCGCATCGAGTAATCGTCAAAGGGNNTGGTCGAGTGAGGCGTAGAAAGTAACCGGCAGGCGTCCCGCGGGATTATGGGCGCCGGTCAAGGTCTCGGCAATTGCCGTGCCGCCTTCCTCACCTGGATACCAGGCTTCCAGAACTGCCGCCGCATGTTCCTGGGCCCAATTCACGGCCAGCGCGCTGCCACTCATCAAGACCACGACCAGAGGCTTGCCCGTAGCCGCCAGCGCTTCCAGCAGTTTCTGCTGCACATCCGGCAATCCGATTTCCGTGCGGTCTCCCCCGCTGAAGCCCGGAACGTGAACCGGCATCTCTTCGCCCTCCAGATCCGGCGAAAGTCCGACGCAAGCCACCACCACATCCGCCTGCTGGGCTGCCCGCACGGCTTCATCGCGCAGAATCAAGGCGGGGGCTTGCCAGTTGAGCGTAACGCCTCCCCCAAACAACGGAGCCTCGTGCACATATTCCAGGCGAAAGTCATGGGGTTGCGGGTTGGCAAAATGCACCTCGAAGCTGATGGGCGCATTGGCCTTTCCCTGTTCGCCGAGGACCGTGTCAAGCATCTCTCTACCGTCGAGGTAAACCCGGAAGGTTTCCTTATCATTGCAGGGATAGCAATCGGGCTTGCTGAGGCTGAAAGTGTAATCACCTGGTCCCGGCGGACTCAGCGTGCCCGTCCAGCGCACTGCGAAAGCCTGCATAGGGATCCCCGGGGCGGGA
>PMYF01000880.1:5693-6756 GCA_003171295.1 Acidobacteriota bacterium
TTCCGCGCTCGCCCCCAGGAAGAAAAACGGTCGACGGTACCGGCACGGGTAGCTGGCTCACGTATGGAGAGCCCTGTGCGTAAAGGACTTTGGCCTTCGCGGCAAACAGTTTGCGGATTCCGTCCAGGGGGTAANNACTTGAAGGGCAGTATTCCCGCCTGGTTCTTCAGCAGCACGATTGATTCGCGCGCCGCCCGCAGAGCCAGTTCCCGGTGCTGGGGGGAATCATTTTCGGAGACGGGAATTCGATTGAAGGAGACAGCGCCGGGCGGGTCAAACAATCCCAATCGAAACCGCGCCAGGAACAGGCGTTGCAACGAGGTATCGATTTCGCTCTCTTTAATTAAACCGTCATGCACGGCTTCGACCAGCGCGACATACTCCTCGCCGCAGGTGGTATCGGTCCCGGCCTGTACGGCCACGGCGGAGCCGTGCTGGTTATCGGGCGTGAATTTATGCCCAAAGCTGATGTTTTCGACCGCGCCGCAATCGGAAGTCACATAACCCTGGAACTTCCAGGCGTCGCGCAGGGTTTCCTGCAGCAGATATTTGTTGGCGCACGCCGGCACGCCGTCCACGGCGTTGTATGCGCACATGATCGAATCCGCGCGGCCCTCCACGACGGTGGCGCGAAAGGCGGGCAGGTAAGTGTCCTCAAGGTCGTGCGGCGAAGCCTGAACGTTGAAGCGATGCCGCTCCGGCTCCGGCCCGCTGTGCACGGCATAGTGCTTGGGAGTCGCGATGGCTTCGAGGTAGTGGGGGTCGTCTCCCTGGACGCCGGTCACGAAGGCCACACCCAGCTTGCCGGAAAGGAAGGGATCTTCGCCGTAGGTCTCCTGCCCGCGCCCCCAACGGGGGTCGCGGAAGATGTTGATATTGGGCGACCAGAAATCCAGGCCAAAGTAGATACTGTGNNCGTCGCGTAACCGGAGCGTGCCACGCCGTGCAGCGCTTCACTCCACCAGTCATAAGAGGGAACCCCGAGCCGGGGGATGGCCGGCGCAGTGTGCTGCATCTGACGGACTTTCTCTTCCAGTGTCATGCGGGAAACCAAGTCCCCCAC
>PMYF01000880.1:6853-9284 GCA_003171295.1 Acidobacteriota bacterium
CCAGGAATTCAGAGCTGGCAAGTATAAGGCGAAATGGCTCGTACGTCGAAGGGGAGGGCGCTGCGCAGGAAGCGCGCGGTTGTTCTTGGGCCAGATCGCAATACCGTTAACCGGCGGAGGCTTGAGCCGCACACCTGCCGTGAGTCGCAGTGGAATAAAGGGAACCCGGAACAGTTCCATAGTGGCGAGAGGTGATGAGCACTGAGCAGCATCTGGACCGTTGCCTTCAGAGGCTGCTGCGTGTATGTTACCGGGCGTCTGGGAAGTGAAGACGGACACCCGGGGCAAGAAGCTGCGCACCGCGAGTGAAATCACCGTGTATCGCCCCACCCGTTTACCTCGGCTCGCACCCTCACGTGATATTAAATCAGGAGATTATCATGGGCCGAGCTCTTCTATCCGTGTTACTCGCGACAATTCTTTGGGTCCACTGTGGATTATCCGGAGAGGCACAGGTTGCTGACACGGACTCCAGTTCTGATGCGAGTGCCGCACAGAGGCCAACGCTTAAAGAACTGGTCAACAGGATTCAGGCTGGATCTCAAGTGGAAGTAAGGCTGCTCAACCAGCAGCGGATCCGCGGCCGACTTGGCGAAGTCTCCACTGAGACATTTAGCGTACAGGTCGCCAAGGGGAATCAGATTGACACACGCCATCTGGCCTTTAGCGATGTGAAGTCCGTCAAGCAGCTTGGTGGCGGGAAGGGAAAGTACATTCTCATAAGGACGTTCCCTATGAAATCCTTTTCTCAGGTCAGTATAACACGCGGGTTCGCTTCCTGGCCGAGGAGGTCCCGCCGGTCGGCTACAAGTGTTATGCCTTGGTCCCGGCCAAGTCGGAACCTGCCGGACCGCCCAAGGTCGCTGGAGAAGTGCTAGAGAACCGCTACTATCGAATCACCTTGGACGCAGAGAGTGGGGCCGTAAAGAGCATCTGGGATAAGGAATTGAACCGGAGCTCATCAAGGCATCAAGTCCCTACCGGTTCGATCAGTACCTCTATGTGACGGGCGGTGACGAGCCGGCTAGTCGCGTGCAGGGGTTCGGGTTCTCGACCCCCCTGCCGAAGTTGGACATCCACGCTGCCAGCGGTGGCCGTCTGTTGTCTGTGACGAAAGAGCCGTTTGGCACAGTCGCGCGGCTCGAAAGCTCCGCCCTCAACACGCCGCATGTCTCTACGGAAATCATTCTGTTTGACAGCCAGAAGAAGATCCTGTTCACCAACCGCGTGCGCAAGACGTCTTTCCTTAGCAAGGAGGCTGTCTATTTCTCTTTCCCGTTTGCGATTGACCACCCGCAGTTCCGTTACGACCTGCAAAGTGGATTCATCGACCCCGCCCATGACCAGATGCCGGGAGCCGGGAAGGAGTGGTTCTCGGTGCAGCACTGGGTGGAGGCGAAGGAAGGAGGTGTGAGCGTTGCCATCGTTCCCGTCGACGCTCCACTTGTAACCTTGGGAGATATCGTGAGGGGAAGCTGGCCGAAAGATTTCACGGAACGCAGTGGAGATATCTTCTCCTACGTCATGAATAATTACTATTTCACAAACTGGCCGGCGGCGCAGGGTGGGGACTTCACCTTCCGCTACGTTCTGACCAGTGACCGGGACTTGTCACCCGCTTCCTTGAGCCAGTTCGCACGTGCGGAAATGGCTCCTCCGTATCAAGCCATTTAAGAATGTAACTTTGGTGGGTCCCGTCGAGACATTAAGAAAGTAACCGGGAGCTCGCCGTCGTGGCTGTGGGAAAGTGGGAATCGCGAAGCGATTTCCATGCTCGCGACGCGAGCGTCTTTTCCACAGCCGGGGCGCGGGCTTGATTTTGATTCTGGTGCGGGCAGCTTGCGTTTCTCCTCGCGCGCTTGCGGGCTAAGCCGTGAGTTCGCCATCTCGTAGATACCTTCGATCTTCCGCTCAATCGTCTTCCCCAGTTGAAACGGGTCCAGCGACGACCGCAGTTTCTTGAGTACCGCCAACTGATCGCGAGGAGCCGAGGAAGAGGCCAGCACCCGCTCCCAG
Organism: Acidobacteriota bacterium; assembly: GCA_003171295.1. Classification (GTDB taxonomy): domain Bacteria; phylum Acidobacteriota; class Terriglobia; order UBA7540; family UBA7540; genus Bog-366. The sequence goes on from PMYF01000880.1 coordinate 8,870, forward strand.
GGAGTTTGCGCCGCGTCCTAGACGCGTCGCACCTGGGATCCCACGCGCACTTTCTTCACCAGTTTTACCGACGGGAGATAGAGGTTCAGCCACAGGCGCAGCTCGGCCGGTAGAGATCGTTGATCTCCTCCACCGCCGCCCGCGAATCGTAGCGCTCCCACCCCAGCAGCTTGCGCACGTGCGTCCAGTTCTTCTGCTCGATGTGGGCATTGTCGTCCTTCTTATACGGTCGCCCGCGCGTCAGTTGGATCTGGCTCTGTTGACACCACCGCTGCAGATGCCAGTTAATGAACTCCGATCCGTTGTCCGAATCCAGCCCTAACAGGCGAAAGGGCAAGCCGCCCTGGATCTCCTCCAGCGCCTGCTGCACCGCCATCTGGCTCTTCCCCAATAGGGCGCGCGACTCCGTCCACCC
>PMYF01000540.1:0-213 GCA_003171295.1 Acidobacteriota bacterium
TTTCTCGACCTCTCTTTGCCGGGCTTGGATGAACTGATGGCTTTTCTGGAGATCGCCGGTTGGGTAGAGAATCGCCGCTACCATTGCATTGTCGTAGACACCGCGCCCAGCGGGCACACGCTCCGCTTGCTGGCCATGCCGGAATTCCTCCGCAAATGGCTTGACATGCTGGATACCCTGCTGGCGAAGCACCGCTATATGAAGTTGGTCTTC
>PMYF01000540.1:219-3995 GCA_003171295.1 Acidobacteriota bacterium
AACAAATGGAGGGGTTGCTCCAGGATTCGCTCCGTTGCCGATTTGTCCCCGTGATGCTTGCCGAGGCGATGAGTATCCGCGAGACGGTCTCGATGGTGAAGGAAGTGGGCCGTCTCAAGCTGCCGATGACTGACATTGTGATCAACCGGCTTTATCCGGATAATTCGTGCGCAGTTTGCCGGGACGAACGCCTACGCCAGATCAGAGAGCTGCGGGATCTTTTCGGTCAAACCCACTTGTCGAGGTTTGCTCTTTGGACCATCCCGCTTTACGCCGAGGAGGTCCGTGGGCGGAAAGCGCTGGAGTCATTCTGGGATCAGGTGGGGATAATCACCAAAGCTCCTGGCGCGGCGAGCCCACCCTCAGCAATCTTGCTGCGCAGGGTGGAGGCAGGCGACCGCTGCGCATTGCCCAACACGACGCTTCTGATCTTTGCGGGAAAGGGCGGCGTAGGCAAGACAACTCTGGCTTGTGCCACCGCGCTGCAATTGGCGCGGGCCAGTGGAGGCAAGAGAGTCCTTTTGTTTTCGACGGGGTCGGCACACTCGTTGTCTAGCTGTCTGGAAATGGAGATTGACTCCCGGCCGAAGGTCGTGATCTCCGGCCTCACCGCCATGGAGGTCGATGCAGAAGAGGAATTTGAAGCTTTGAAAACCCAGTATGCCGGGGACATCGGGAAATTCCTGGAATCGATGTCGAGCCAGTTCGACCTGACCTTTGACCGCGAAGTGATCGAGAGGATTTTGGATCTGTCCCCGCCCGGCTTGGACGAGGTGATGGCCCTGACGCGGGTCACGGCACTGCTCGCCTCGGGCAACTACGATGTGCTGGTGCTCGATTCCGCATCAACCGGTCACCTGATTCGGCTGCTGGAACTTCCGGAAATTATCGACCAATGGCTGAAGATTTTCTTCGACCTCTTTCTGAAATACCAACAGATCTTTCGGCTGACGAAATTTTCTCAAGAATTAGTAACGTTGTCGAAGAATCTCAAGCGATTGAAACAATCGTTGAACGATCCGGCCACGGCTGCTCTCTATGCCGTCAGCATTCCCACCGATATGGCCTATGAAGAAACGCGGGATTTATTGGCCGCCTGCAAGCGCTTAGGCATCGGCGTGGCCAGGCTGTTTCTCAACCTCTTTACGCCCCCCAGTGATTGCGGCCTGTGTTCTGCCCTGTACCGCCGAGAGTCTTTGGTGCGCGACAAGTTTCAGCAAAGTCTCCCTGGTAAGGACTTCACCTTGGTTTATCGTTGCGGGGAAACCCGCGGCCTTCGCCGCCTTGGGGAATTAGGGCAGGCACTTTACCAGAGCGCCGACGTGGAATCGAGGGTCTATGCCCATTGGAGGCAACCCGGGAAACCGGCAAGCCCCGGTCTCGGAACTATCCCTGGACGATAGCGAGCGGGTCTCTTTGTGCGAGGTGCTCGACCGGGTACTGAACAAAGGGGTCGTGGTGGCTGGGGATCTCACGATCTCGGTCGCGGATATTGACCTCATCTACCTCGGACTGCGAATCATGCTCGCGTCCATTGAGACGGCGCGCCGGGGCTCTTCCCGAGCGACGGTAGAATTGGGCGCAGGCACAGGTATCGGAATGGAGATGAACAATGGAGGCCGTTGAGCTGGCGCAGGTCGAGTCCGAGACCTTGAATGAATTCGCCCGGGTGATGAAAGCAGACTCTTTGCCTCAGCCTCGACCGTCCCAAGGCCGGCAGGGGCAGAACGCCTGCCTGAACCTTGATGAGAACGGTGCCAAGAACGGTCTCGGACAACTCGTGCTCACGGTGGTCAATCTCCTTCACGAATTATTGGAGCGCCAAGCCATCCGCCGCATCGAGGCGGGTTCCCTGAGTGACGAGCAAACTGAAAGGCTCGGATTGACGCTGATGAAGCAGGCCGAGGAAATTGAGCGGCTCCGGAAAGAATTCGGCCTCGAAGACGAAGACCTAAACCTGGATCTGGGCCCTCTCGGAAAGCTTCTGTAAAAGGAGATCTTATGACGCAGCAACACGGCATGTCACACGCGGTGCAAAGTTCAACCCTGGCCGATGTGCTGGAGCGTGTTTTGGACAAAGGGGTCGTCATCGCCGGCGATATCAGAGTGAAACTGGTGGACATCGAACTCCTTACCATTCAAATCCGTTTGGTCATCTGCTCGGTAGACAAAGCCAAGGAAATGGGGATGGACTGGTGGGTGAACAACCCGATATTTCGCGGTGAGAAAGAACAAAAGAACCAGGATGCCTCATTCGCGAGCATCGAGGAAAGGCTGGCGAAGCTGGAGGCCCCCTTCACCAGTGCGGCGGCTTAGCCCGGATAGCTCGCCGGCTCTTTCTACAGGGTGCGGGTGCTGGTATCGCGGCTTGAGTCGCCGCCGAGGCGGCCGCGGTGATCTGGAAAAACGAAGGGTCCAGGAGATCTAAACGGAAAACTCAACTTCGTTAACTCAATAAAACGGATGTGTTGCAAGAAGTCGGGGATCGCCTGCTGCGCCTGAGAGGGCAGGGCTTGACCCTGGCGACCGGCGAGCTTCCCATGGCGGCGTTTTCGTGATTGCACCAACCGAATGCAAAAGACGCCTGGCCGCCCTCAGTGGCGCAACGAAACTGGGTCGCGTTCGCCACCCCGCATAGCTGCCTTGAGGTGAAATGAAGATACTGTCCCTCGCGAATCAGAAGATGTAACTCGTGTTCGGGTCTGCCATTTTGACCTTACTCGTTGTGGGTGCAATCTCCTATCGCGGCATGGCCGTTTCCAGTGAAAGCACCCGATCGGTGCGGCATACCCACGACGTTCTTGAAAACCTCCAGGATTTGCTCATCGCAATACAGAGTATCGAATCGAATTACCGCGGATTTGCATTGACGGGCAAGGAATCTTATCTCCAATCCAGCCCTGCCAGCATAATAACGGCAAAGCAGGACGAAGCAACACTTCGCAACATGGTTGTGGATAACCCCGAACAGCACCACCACCTTGCCGCCCTCGATAGGCTGATTGCTCAAAAGATCCAGTTCGCAGAGATCGTCATTAGCCTGCGCCGGGCCAAGGGTTTTGAGGCGGCAGCGGAAGCCATCCAGAGCGGGCAGGGCCAGCGGATCATGGATGAGTTTCAAGGGGTAGTTCGCGAGTTGCAGGGCAACGAGTTGCGACTGTTGGCGCTGCGCGACGCGGACGCGGCGCGGCGCTTAGGCCATACCAAAATCTTTCTGTTTCTCGGAACCGTCCTGGGCTTGTTGATCGCCACTGCCGTGGGTTGGAGCGCCCGGCGCGACAGTACTAGACGCGGGCTTGCGGCGGAGGTGCTCCGGAATAGCGAAGAAAAATACCGGCTGCTACTTGACGGAGTCTATGACTACGCGATCTTCATGTTGGACCCGCGGGGCATGGTCATAAGTTGGAATGCTGGCGCCGAACGAATCAAAGGGTACAGAGCCAAAGAGATCATCGGTCACAACTTTTCCTGCTTCTTTCCTCCCGAAGATATCCAGCGGGGCTGGCCGCAGGAGATGCTCCGGTTGACAGCCTCAAGGGGGGGGCACGAAGAAGAAGGCATGCGCGTGCGGAAAGACGGCTCGCGGTTCCTGGCGAGTGTCACTTTCACAGCTCTGCGCGACGCGGCCGGAAATCTGCGGGGGTTCTCTGAGTTCAGTCACGACCTCAGTGAGAGCAAGGAATCGGGGGCGAGATACCGCGGCCTGCTGGAGGCGGCTCCGGATGCCATGGTCGTGGTGAACGGGGTCGGGTTGATCGTCCTGCTCAACGTTCAGG
>PMYF01000628.1 GCA_003171295.1 Acidobacteriota bacterium
CAGACTCTGGGTTATTTGGACATTCCGCAAGACAACCCTTCCCGATGGCCTCACGTTATGTCCCCCTCACCCGCGAAGCCTCGCGGCCAGAAACGCGGAGGCCTCTCGGGATTCCTTCCTTCAGATCAAGAACTTATCGGAGCTGTCACTTCTCCCGTTCAGCCGGCGTCTTATGCGAAGAACTCTTCTGCTGACGGCATCGCGCCGGATCGCGCCCCACGCGATGGGGTCGCTTCCAGCACCGTGATTTTGGGCGACGGCCCTCTGGTGACTGTCCCAGATTTTTCCGGCTGGGCCGCGCGCCGGGTGGCGGAAGAGTGCGAAAAACTGGGGTTGGACCTCAACATGGCCGGGACCGGTTTGGCGGTCGAGCAAAACCCCGTTGCGGGCGAGAAGATACCCTCCGGCACCCGGGTGGGGGTTCGTATGGCGCGCTAAGCCGGGGAAAGGTGGGGGGCATTGGACAGCGGAAGGGGGGCTATTCAGGCTGCGGAGAAACCGGTCAGCACTGTCATCCTGAGGAGCCGCAGGCGACGAAGGATCTCCGTATTTGCTTGAAAAATCAAATACGGGGATCCTTCGCTTCGCTCAGGATGACAGCGATGAGGATGACAGCGAAGGGCTCAGGATGACAGCAGCGGAGGGTTTTCCCGCAGCCTGTATTACTCTTTGACATCCCCACTGAGTTATATCGAATCTGTATTAAACGTTGCTTACATTGTGATACGAGTCGGAAATGAAACTGGGCGAACTCCTCCGAGAGCTGCCGGTCCTGCAGGTGGGCGCAGACGCCGCGTCGGAGGTTCTTTCTCTGGCCTACAACTCCCGGGAAGTGCGCCCGGGATCGCTCTTCTTTGCCATTCAGGGTGAGAAGGCCGACGGCCACATCTACATTCCGCAGGCCCTCGAGCGTGGCGCCGTGGCCGTGGTTAGCGACCGTCCCGCCCCGCCCGAACTCATTCACTGTTGGATTCAAGTTCCCGCCGTGCGCCGGGCGCTGGCGGACGCGAGCCGCGTCATCTTCGCTCATCCGGAGCAGCACCTCCAACTCATCGGAATCACTGGAACCAACGGCAAGACGACCACTTCCTACCTGGTGGAAAGCGTGCTCCGCGCGCCGGGGGTTCCTTGTGGTGTCTTCGGGACCATCGAGTACCGCATGGGCGGCAAAGCTCAAGTGGCTACGAACACCACGCCGGAATCGCTCGATTTGCTTTCCTACTTTGCGGAACTGGTGAAAGCGGGGGGCAAAGCTGCGGTCATAGAAGTTTCCTCGCACGCGCTCGCCCAGGAGCGGGTCTGGGGATTCCAGTTTGCCGTGGCCATCTTCACCAACCTGACGCAGGATCACCTCGACTACCACAAGGATTTCGAGCACTACTTCCAGGCCAAGCGCCGCCTCTTTGAGGGGCTGGGCGCTCCACCACCCGACTGTGCGGTGATCAACACAGATGACCCCTGGGGTGTGCGCCTCCTGGAATTGCCGTATTTCGAACGCCTGACTTATGGTCTGAACGGCGACGCGCAGGTCAGGCCCCTACAGGTCAAGTCCACTCCAACTGCAACCGAAGCGCGGATCGCCACGCCCGCGGGGGAACTGCGCATCGCTTCTCCGCTGGTGGGGCGCGCGAATCTGGCGAATATTCTGGCGGCAATTGCCACGGGGGTAGCCATGGGGATCACAGGTGCCAAGATTGAGGAAGGCATTGCCAATCTCGAGGCCGTGCCGGGCCGGTTTGAGCGGATCTACGAGGGTCAGCCCTTCCTGGTTGTGGTCGACTACGCGCACACCGATGATGCTTTGAAGAACGTCCTGAAGACCGCACGTGAGCTGACGCGCAACCGCCTGATTGTTCTGTTCGGCTGTGGGGGGGAACGCGACCGCACCAAGCGCCCCCGCATGGGCGAAGCCGCGGGTTCGCTCGCGGATTTTGTCGTGCTCACTTCGGACAACCCCCGCAGTGAAGATCCGCTGCTCATCATGTCGGATGCCCTGGTGGGGTTGCAGCGCACCGGCAAGCCCTATCTCGCGGAAGTCGATCGTGGAATCGCTGTCCGCAAGGTGCTGGAAGAAGCTCGCGAGGGCGACGTAGTGGTCCTGGCGGGCAAAGGGCACGAGACTTATCAGATTCTCAAAGACGGTAAGGTTGATTTCGATGACCGGGCGGTGGCCCGCCAGGCCCTCCGGGAGATGGGCTACGGTCCCTCGACGTAGGGGCGGCCCTCGTGGCCGCCCTGGGGTGGGGGTTTCTGCCAGGGGAGTGGAGTTTCGGTCAGGGGGTCGGAGCTAAAGCTCCGACATCCCAAGGCCGTAAAAGCGGGGGCTTTAGCCCCGCCATCCTAGTCTGGAACAGTCAGGGTCTGAAACAGTCAGGGGGTCGGAGCTTTAGCTCCGACATCCCAAGGCCGTAAAAGCGGGGGCTTTAGCCCCGCCATCCTAGTCTGGAACAGTTAGGGTCTGGAACAGTCAGGGGGTCGGAGCTTCAGCTCCGACATCCCAAGGGCGCAAAAAAGGGGGGGCTTTAGCCCCTGAAGTACCTATGGGACGTCTGGAACATCGAACCAGTCCGGCATGCACCTACTTTGTGACCACCAAGACGTGGCAGAACCGGACACTATTCAAGGTTGCTGAGGTAGCAGACACTGTTGTAGGCCGGATCTTCGAATGCCGTGATAACGGTGTTTACCTTCTGCACGAGTTCGTGGTAATGCCGGACCATTTGCACCTGCTCCTGACTCCGGGCGATACAACGACGCTGGAGAAGGCAATGCAGCTCATCAAAGGCGGAAGCTCGTTCAATATTCATCAATTACGCAGTCATGCAATGCAAGTGTGGTTGCCTGGCTTTCATGACTGGACGATCAGGGATAGCGCAGATTACGAAGCTAAGCGTGAGTATATTTGGATGAACCCTGTCAGGGCGCGTTTGGTTGAGCGGCCGGAGGATTGGCCCTACGCGTCGGCAGCCAGCAGGTTCGAAATGGATGGGGTGCCAGAGCGATTCAAGAACGACTTCAGGGGCTGAAGCCCCTGTGCCGCGGGGAGCTAGGATGTCGGAGCTAAAGCTCCGACCCCCTGTGTAGAAGCGTCAGGGCTGAAGCCCCTGTGCCGCAGGGAGCTTAGGATGTCGGAGCTAAAGCTCCGACCCCCTGTGTTGAACCGACAGGGCTGAAGCCCTTGTATCGCAGGGAGCTTAGGGGGTCGGAGCTTTAGCTCCGACATCCCAAGGCCGCAAAAGGGGGGGCTTTAGCCCCGGAAGCTGCGCTTGGCCAGGAGTCTCGGTAGAATGAAACTTACTCTGGGCGAGGTGGCGGCATGGGTGGGCGCCTCCTGTGGCTTGCCCAACAGCCAGGTTACGGGTTACTCGCTGGACTCGCGTGCGCTTCATCCCGGCCAACTCTTCTTCGCCCTCCGTGGGCCGCGGTTTGACGGCCATCTGTTTGTCGGCCAGGCCCTGCGGGGAGGAGCCGCCGGCGCGGTGGTCGAGCAAGCTTTTGCCGCCACGGCTCCGGCGGAATGGCGACCCGCGCTCGTGGCCGTTGCCGATACGCGCGGCGCGCTGCAAACGCTCGGGCGCGCAGTTCGCCGCCAGTGGGGGAAACGGCTTATTGCCATTACCGGCAGCGCGGGCAAAAGCACGACCAAGGAAATGCTGGCTGCCATTCTCGGTCGTCGGCTTCGGGTGCTGCGGTCGCCGGGAAACTTAAACAATGATTTCGGTCTGCCGCTGGCGTTGCTAGCCCTGGAGCCCGAGCACGATGTGGCCGTGATGGAGCTCGCGATGTCCGCCCCGGGCGAAATCGCCCGCCTGGCGCGCCTGGCCGAGCCTGAGGTCGGGGTGGTTACGAACGTGGCTCCCGCGCACTTACAGTTCTTTGATTCCGTCGATGCGATAGCCTTTGCCAAACGCGAATTGATCGATTTCCTGGCTACGACGGGTGAGCGCGCCGTGGCGGTTCTGAACCAAGATGACGAGCGGGTCCGAAAGTTCGCGAAAGACTTTCCCGGTCGCGTCCTGACCTTCGGGTTCTCCGACCAAGCGGTTTTCCGTGCCACCCAGGTGCAGGCGAGCGCCGGGCTCGGGAGCGCCTTTCGCCTGACCAGCCCGGAGGGGGAGGGCCAGTTCACGCTGCCGCTGCCGGGCCGCCACAATATTCAGAACGCGCTTGCTGCGATCGCCACGGCAAGCCTCTGGGCAATTCCCCCGGACGAGGTTCGCCGCGCCTTGGCGGAATTCCAGAATCTACATCAACGGTGTGAAATTCTTACTCTGCCCGGCGGGGTCACGCTGATCAACGACTGCTATAATTCGAACCCACTGGCCATGGAACGTATGCTCGAGGCGCTGGCAGTGTGGCCGGGGGCGAGCCGCCGCCTGGTGATCGCGGGTGAGATGCTGGAGTTGGGACCCACCTCGCCGGAGTTGCATCGGGCCATAGGCCGCAAATGCGCACAAAGCGGCATATCCTGGTTGATGGCGGTCGAGGGGAATGCCCGCTTTTTCCTGGAAGGTGCCGCAGAGGAAGGAATTCCGCCCGCGCGTCTGGCCTTTTTCCCCGACGCGAGGCAGGCGGGTGAGTTCTGCCGGACCCTGCTATCGCCCGGCGACGTGGTTCTGATAAAGGGCTCGCGCGGAGTTCACCTGGAGACGGCGATTGAATTGCTACGCGTTTCAGCCGTAGCCGCGGAGGCC
>PMYF01000868.1 GCA_003171295.1 Acidobacteriota bacterium
TCAGTTATCAAGGGATCAGGGGCTGCGGAAGCGGTCGGTGTTCAGCGCGGCGCGTACCGTGTCGGGATGGAGGCTGAGCTCCGCGGCAATCGTGCCGATCTTCCAATGCTCGGCGTGAAAGAGATGGCGGATGCGAGCGACTTGTTCACCGGAAATCATGCTTCACCCCGGGAAAAGGATTGATCCAACGCCCCCGGCGTCCGCACATCTGGCACACGACCCAGCCGACCTCCGGTTCCGCGTCCGGTACGGGGAAGATTTCCGGCGCGGGAGCGGCCTCGGCGGGCCTGGGAGCCTGAGGCGCGATCAGATTCGCACCAGAAGGAGAGCGCAGGGAAGATTTATCCGTCACGCGGGCTTTCAAACGGCGACGATCCTCGCGCTGGCGGTCGCGATGTTCGGCGCGTCCGTCGGGATCTTGTTGGTGGCGACGGTTCGCCTGGCGGCGTTGCTGGCGGAGGGATTTCTCGCGGCAGCGGGAACTGCAATAACACTGGCCGCGATCACAGTGACGACAGAGATAGAACACCGCGCCACAGGGAGGGAAGTGGCAAACGCGTTGGCGGAAAACCGTGGAACAAGCCGTCGGCACCGGTTTCGAGAGGACGCAGTGGACAACCGGCACCGATCATGGCAGGATGACTCTCGCTTCTTTGGAGGTCCTCGATCGGGGCCACCAATGAAAAACCCCGGTTGCGTAAACAACCGGGGTTCTCCTCTGTAAGCCTCCGGGAAATCATCCTACCAAATTCGACGCTCCCCGAGAGCGCCTGCGGCGATGATGCTCAAAGCCAGAAACCGCCTACGGCGATGATGCTGATTCGCTCTCAAATACCGGCTCGTGTTCGAATTCCTTCACTTTCAAATGCGCGCCGTCACCCCTTTGGCTGGCCGCATTTCTTGCATGGGGCCTCTCGATGCAAACGAGCCGCCCCGCACAAGCATAGCTGTGGATATGGAAATGCCCCTAGAAAAAGCACCTTGGTTCGGCTAGTCGAAGAACTTGCGTTGGTCCCTTTCGGGGGATTCATCCTTCCGCGACTTCATCTGTTTAACGGGTGTCTTCGGCAGGATCTGGCTTTTGACTTGTCGGACGGCGACCATGTCCATGTCAAGCCCCTGCCGGTGAATGGTGAAGTCCTCGTGCTTGCGAAGGTCGCCGATGTTGACATTGAAGGTAAAGGGGAACAACTCCGGTAACCGCAGAAGCTGATGCGCTTCGATTTCGTCCGAGGCACTGGCCGCAAGCATTGCTTCGAGCAGCCAGAGTTGAATGTCCGTGGCCGGAGTGGTCATCTTTCGGGCAAGCCGGAAACGCCCATTCGCCTTCCTGAGAACCCCGAAGTCCACCAACGAGGTGATGAGCTTCTGGGCCGCTTCTTTGCTGGTATTACGGTCTCCCCAGGTCGTTGTCAATCGGGACTGCACCTGAACGGTGGTGAAATCGTCCTGGAGCGAGAGCATCCGACCGATGACCTCGGCTAGGTCACGGAAAAACGGATAAGCCAATGCCGCCATGCCCCAGTGAAGCCAGATGCGTTCCTGGCCGGAGATTTTAGGCAGCATGGCAACTGCCCGGTCCCGAAAGCTGATGTGCTTTGGGTTAATGCCGACCCAGATGCGTAAGACAATACCGGCGGCCTTGGCTCTTGACTCCGTTCCCGGAAGGTCCTCCCGAAGATGCACATCGAGCATCGAGCGCAGTTGCTTCTCATCGGCTGTCTGAGCCAGCCGGTCCAGTACGAAGTCTATCCACGCACGCCTAATCTTTTGCGAAATCCCCACCACCCTCATGCGGTTTCCCTCGTGATCGCCACGAACGGAACCATGACTTCTTCCAGGGCGATGCCACCATGGGCGACGATTTCGTCACCATCATCCGCGAACGCCTTAAGGTCGCCAGCCAGGAGAACGTGCCGACCGGGCGGCAAGCCTTGGCCCGGCCACCTAATCGAGTCCTGGAACTTGCCTACGACTTCTTCACGAAATTCAAGGCGGTCATAAACTCTGGCTCGTTTGCCTTTTGTCTCCACCAGCACGCCTTCTCTGGGAGTTCCAATCCCCTTTGCCGTCACATTGCCATGATCGGCGGTCAGGTAAACGGCGAACCCTTCCTGGTGGAGATGACCGAGTAGCTGCTGCAAGAAGCCTTGCGAAGCCCACAGGCGCACCTGCCCGTGCATACCTGCGGTCTGCATTTGCATTCCGTGCATGATGTCATCTACCTTGTTCCAGACCACGCCCAACACCGACAGCCGGGGATTGGCTAGAGCGGCTTCCAATCGAGGGTCAGCAGGGCCTTCCAAGTTTGTGACCAGTTCAACGCCCGACCGTTGAACGCCGTGGTCTTCCCAAAAACGTTGCCAGTGGGATGGCTCCTTCGATGTCGTCTCCATAGAGTCGGGGAAATACAGCGGCGGCTCCCCGGCGAAGATTGATTGTCGTGTGACGGAAGTGAGTGTCGGCACCCAGGCGAACGCCGTCGTTTCCTGAAAGCGCCACCCCGCATCACCAGACGCAAGGCACTCTCGCACCACAAGCCACTGATCGAGTGCAAGACCATCCAGGACGAGCAAAGCTATCCTGGCCAGCTTTTTCCGTGTGCGTTCGACCGCCAGGAATCGGGGAATCTGATGCACCATCACGGGCTGCTGGTGATATGGCAAGTTGTACAGTGACCCGTAGCGTTGCATCATCCACTGGCTGAAGGCGTCCTCCAATTTCGCCTGCAAATCCGCCCACACCGTCC
>PMYF01000678.1:0-3881 GCA_003171295.1 Acidobacteriota bacterium
CCGGCAGCAGTCCGCCGTAGGGAGTCAGATTCTTACCATGGAAGTCATAGGGCGTGGAAGCCCCGATTTTATTGGGCTCGGGCGCAACGTCTTCCGCCCCTTATTTCACGGGCGTTTTGGCGCTATCCTTTTTTCCGCCTGTAACCATTTGGGTGACCTCCTTGGGGTCGGTTCCGCGAAGTGGCAACTTCGCAGACCTTCTGTTTTACCCCATGTTTTCGGGGTCCCCAAATGCTTCACTGCTCTGTTGCCTGCAGGCGCAGGCTCATCGCAGTGCATAAATCAGGTTCTACGTACTGGAAAACTACCTGCGTGATTTCATCCTCAATGTCCTCTCGGAAGCGGACAAGGAGAACTGGTGGAACTCTGTCCCCAAGGATGTTCAGAACAAGGTGGCCGAGTCCGAGGACACGGAAGAATCCAAGCGGTGGATGAACCTAAACCCGAGAGGGAAACTCGCTCTTACCACTCTGCCCCAGTTGCTTCGGATCATGGACGAAGAGAATAACTGGAAGAACTATTTCCAGTCCCTGGTTCGCGACAAGGCGCTCATCACCCAAACGCGCCTCATTGTGCATACCCGCAACACCGTCTGTCATATGAGTACGGTCACCGCCGAAGAGCACGAGCGGGTTCAACAGGTGATGCGAGATTGGTTTCGGGTGATCGCACCGTAGCGGCTACGGCAAAAACGGGCTCTACGCCATTAATGAGCTACAGTCGGTGTATAATCGCTACTGGCCAGGATGCCAAATCGGAAATCGGCTCCTATCCGAAAGGTGCAATGGCACTTGAGGTCCTTTGGATGCTTTGACTTGCGAGCCAGCGCGGTTTCCGCGAGTGTACTCAGGACCACGTATCCACGCCCGGCATCCCCGGCAATGTCGAAAGCGCTAGCTTCATTGATTCTTTTGGAAGGAATGCTGGGTTGTTTGAGCGGTCGGAACCCGCTCCGAAAGCCGAATCGGTTCCCGCTTCTCTGGACTCCAGGGAAATCGGGCGTGCCGAGGGGTGCGGTCCGCCCGCGCAACGACGCACTTCGCCATCACGGCAGGCTGTCAGTGTTGTGGGGAGCCCACAACTCGTTGGTGCAAAACCGCTTATCCGCAATTGCACTTTTGGGGCAGGAGCTCGGAAATCCTGGCTCAAGACTATCCAATTGATCAGAGGAGAACGAGATGGCAGAGTACATATCCCGAAGGAGCCTTCTGCAGTCTGCCGGAGCAGGAATCTGGCTGGGTCCCCAGTCCGGCGCAGTTCAGCCCGCAAAGACCAGAAGCCGGGCGGCCGATCACATCGACGTCGAGTGGTTCCGGAAGGTGCTGGCAGAGGGGGCCGAAAGGAACCTTAAGACACTGGTCACCCCGACCGGCTTTCTTGGGCGGGTGGGGACGAGCGGCCAGCGCGGTGGCTCGCCGACCGGCAAGGGCGCTGGCACGCCGAACAGCCAGGGCGGCCGGAGCGGTTACTGGCCGACCGGCATGGGTGGCGATGGGACGCCGAACAACCATGGCCGGACCCTATTCGTCTTGGCCGCTGGGTATGAGTTAACGAAAAAGCCGGAGTTCCTGGAAGCCCTGACGAAGGCAGCCGATTTCATGCTGAACTGCTATCGGGACAAGCAGTACGGGGGGCTGTTCGCCGTTGTCGATCCCGACGGGAAGGTGCTCGACGACCGAAAGGAGAGCTACGGGACGGCGCTGGCGATAGTCGGCATGTCGCACGCGGCTCGGGTTTCAGGCCGGAAGGCTTACGGCGATGCAGCGCTGGGAATCTGGTCCGATATGAAGAAAGGCCTCAGGGACGAGCGTGGTTTCTTCAAGCGCGAAACCTCACGGGATTTCAAGGTGGTGAGCCCCGGAAAGAACACGCAAAACCCGATGATGCACCTGTTTGAAGCCTTGCTGGCGCTCCACGACGCCACGCAGTCCAAGGTTGTTTTCCAGGATGCGGAAGCCCATGCCAACAACATACTTACGCACCTGTTACAGAAGCCGGGTTACATCCCTGAGTTGTACGACCGCGACTGGAAGCCCATTCCGACTGGACCTCCGGGCCAAACCGAACCCGGCGGCTACCCTCTTGACGTGTACAACTCTTACTCGGCTGCCGCTCAGACAGGTCACATCGAGATCGGGCACCAGATCGAGTGGGCCTTCTTCTTGAGCCGGGCGGTGGAGAAGGGATTCCCGCGAAAGTATCTGAGCTTTGCAGAACGTCTGTTGGCCTACGCCATGAAGGTGGGGTACGACCGCCAGACCGGCGGCGTCTTCGGCTATTCGGACTACGACGGAAAGCCTACCGCCGCCAGCGCCACGAGAGGGTGGCAGCAGGCCGAGCTTCTGAAGATGCTCATGAACTGGGCAGTACTCAGGGGTCGACAAGACCTCTGGGAACCGTTTGACAAGTCCCTGGCCGCGCTGAAGAACTCCGGACCTTTACCCAGCGATTACCACGGGTGCGGCATGTACGTCGAAGCCTTGCGTTTAGCGGCATTGAAGGCGTGAGCGGGTCACTTGTTGCCTGGCAGGCTGCTGAAGAAGTCGCTGGACAAGTCAGGAGGCAACCACCCCATAGCGACTGGTGAAGTAGGCGTTCTCCTTTAACTCGTCTTTGAAGCGCGGGAACATTCCCACCATAACAACATCGATCGGCTTGATGCTTTGGAAGGCCTGCTTGAAGGCCGCCTCTGGGCTGGCAACCCGGCCGGCCGACAAGATCTTGAAAGCGACGCAGGGCTTCTTCGTCTGCCGGAAGAACTTGTACATGCGCGGTGGGTCGTCCTGAAGGTAGACCTCAGCGGGCATCTCCGGCAGTTCGCCCCCCAGAAGTTTGCGCAGTTGTTCCGGCGTACGCCTGCGGTTGTAGACACAGCCGGCATAGAAGTCCACATCCCAACCTTGTTCCTCGACCATCGCGAGGACCTCGGGGATGTGGCTGCCGACTCCGACCATGGTCACGCCCAGGTCCCGCAGCTTCTTGCAGTAGTCGCGGATCGTGTCCATCTTGCCTGCCAGATATGCGGTGTCGGTTTTGTCGCCTTGCGCATAAGCAGCCATCGGTTTGACGGCGTTGACCAGTTCCGCCGGATCATTTGTGGTGGCCTGAGCCACCAGGTGCATCCGGCCGCCCTCGGCCAGATACCGCTCCCAATCTGCCTGGGAGCGGCTGATGTGCCAGTAGTTGTAGGCGTTGAGGCCGTACTTCTCGCAGCGCTGGAGAACGTCGACCACCTTGGCCGCCGTGTACCAGTCCTTCATCAGGGCGCTCAGAATGCTGTTGTAGTGGGCGAAGCCATAGAACTGGTTGACGCCCAGGATCATCCGGCTGATCTCGACCTTGCCGAATTTCACCTTCGGCACTTTGATTTCCCCATCCGGCACCGGCACCGAGGCGAACGGATCCCGTGCCCCGGTTTCTTGCGCCGATACAGCGGATGCGGCGCCCGCCAGACCCGTGGCAAGAGCGGCGGTGGATTGCAGGAAAGCTCTGCGCGTATCCGACATTTTCAACTCCTCAAACGTCGCGTATCCCCAGCCTTCTCTCCTCCCGGGTTGAACTCCAGAACGGATGGCCGCCAGGCGAGCCTCGCTTATTCTATCATCGTGCGCGGGGATTGCTCAGCCTTTGCCGAACACACTGAGCGACGCCGATGCCACGGCGTATCCTTGCGCCGACATGACGCGAGCCTTGATTTCCTCGCCGCGATTTAAGCGGACCTCCAGGCCTTCCTTTGCTCCGCCACGGGATCGTTCACGACCCCGCACTCCTTATCCAGAAGCATGGTCCCGCGTCGTTCCAAGGTGTAAGCCGGCCACCTCGGAATCCCCTCGTGACTCGGGGCATGCGGGTCCTGGATACACCGAGGAGAAGATCATCGG
>PMYF01000678.1:4003-4178 GCA_003171295.1 Acidobacteriota bacterium
AGCAAACAGGTCGAAGGAAGGAGTCGCTCGGAAGGGAAAGGATGAAGAACGCCTAAGGGAGGTGGTTGGATGTGCAATCGATACCAGCCAGGATGGGAAAATGGAAATCCTGGCTCAAGTGTATCTTCACGAACAGACCGGGAAGAAGAATGCAAAGATGAAACACAAACTCACA
>PMYF01000235.1 GCA_003171295.1 Acidobacteriota bacterium
GTTTCATATCGGCGGCGGTCAAGAACTTCGGGGTACCAGGCATCCTTCCTGAAATGCTCTGCCGTGTGCGGGTGGCTCAGGTAATCCTTCTGCGGACCGACGGCATCGATTATGTCCAAGGCCAAGGTTTCGGCGCTGATGTCAAATCCGCCACGGTAGCGTTTGATCATACCGATAATCTCGTCTGCCATGACCACGCTTTCGATCGAGCAACACAGGCCACTTTCCAGGTACCCGACATCATGAATCAAATTGCAGCCATTCAGGGCGCTCAGCAGCAGAGACACCGCCATTTCCGCTCCGGCCTGTGCGTCAAGCACCTTGGAATCGGTCGCGCCGGCAACGCAGAAAAAGGGCAAGTGATACCAGTGGGCCAGGTCGGCGAAGGCAATGTTCATGATCTGTAGTTCCGGGGCACCATAAGCAAAGATTGCGGTACGCATGTCCATAAGAGAAGCGTCGCCACCGAAAACAAATGGCGCGCCCGGATTCTTCATCTGATGAATCACCAGACCCGAAAGCGCTTCCGCATTTGCCAAAGCGATACACCCGGCCATGGTCGCCGGGGCAGAAGCCCCCATCATGGGACTCGCGATGTAAATCATCGGAATCTTGTGCTCTGCCGAGAACAGAAGTTTAGCCAATCCGTTGGGGCTGTGGTGCAGCGGGCTGATCGGCTCGTTGTAATGGATGTAGCGCGGGCGCTCTTCCAGCTCGCGCCTGCCGCCATCCACCACGATCTCAGCCAGAGCCAGAATATCGCGCATGTCCTCGACATCAATCGCCGTATAAACCAAAGGCTTGGACGTGTGTCGCGCCATGGCATCAAACTGGTGCACAAAACTTGTCACCCGGCTGACGTCCCAGGCGATGCCCATGGACATGCAGAAGTCAATATTGGGCAATTGATCGCAGAGCTGAGCGATCCGGCCGACATCCGCTTTGGTGCTTGGCCGGTGCTGCTTGGTGTCTGGATCAATCGCACTCGGGCAGTCGGACCCAGTGCCAAAATAGGAGTTCCAGCCTTCGAGACACATGGCAAGGTCACCACCCCTGTTGTAAATCGAAATGCTTCGCGGGGCTGTTGCGAGCGCTCGTTCTACGAGGTGGCCTTTCAAACGTACGCGCTCGCCATCCATACTGGCACCTGCCTGCTTCAGGAGCGCGAGCGCCGTGGCATCGCGCACCAGGACCCCTGTCCGCTCCAGAATGTCCAGCGTAGCCTGATGAATCCTTTCAATCTGCGGAAGCGTCAGCATTCTCAAAGCAATGTCGGCATGTCCTTCGTTTGATCGGTCGTTCATAATCGTTCACCTCGGTTTATCGATCCCTTTCAATGTTCAAGACCAGGACACGTTCGCAGTTATACCACGCGCCGCCTTTGGTTCGACGGTTCATTTCGCCTCTCCCGGCACCTGCTCAATCCCGCCCAGTGTCTGAACCGACGTTTGGGAGTCAGAACGGATCAACAGCCAAAAGGCCGCGGCGAGGAAGGCCGACACCGATGCGGAGGCGAGCGCCCCGAACCAACCGAAGATGTGCACCAAGAACGGCACCACTGCGGTAGAAACCGCTCCCCCCAGATTGCCCACCATGTTCATCAGACCCCCCGCCGCTCCGGTGTGCGGACCCGCCAACCTGATGACCGTCGACCAATAGGGTCCCTCGGTACTGAACAGGCATGCGACACTCAGTGAAATCGCCGCGACCGCCATCCAAGGTCCGGAGGCCTCCGCCCCCACGAGGAGGAGGAGCCCGCAAAACACCAAGCAGCCCATGGCCACCGTCCGGCGTCCCCACAGAGGTCCCCGGCGTACCGAGAGACGGTCACTCAGGTAGCCCATCGACGGCAACGCCACCGTGGCCACGACGAAGGGCAAGCTGAGAGCCCAACCCCCACCCATGACGGTAAACTTCCGTACGTCCACGAAGTATATGTAGAGCCAAAACAAAAAGACGAACATGACGTAGCTGGTGAGGAAATAGCTCAGACAAAGAATAGCGATGTTCCAATTTTTGCACAAGGCCCACCAGGAGGGAGCTTGGCTCGCCGCGCTCGTTGTCTTTCGCCCACCTGCAATCAAGACGAGTTCCTCGTAGTTCACCGCGGGGTGCTGCTCCGGGTGGTCACGGGCTTGCCACCACCACAGCAATGCGATGCCAAAAGGGAAAATCCCTGTCAGGTAAAAGGAGAATCGCCAGCCGAAGGTCTGCATGAGGTAGGCGATCAACGGCGGTGCAAGGGACGAGCCGACCGTATTACCAGCTATCACCACCGCGTTCGAGAACGCATGTTCCGCCAGGGGCATCCAGTTGGCTACCACGCGCCCCATCACGGGATACATCGCGGCCTCACCCACCCCCAACATGAATCGCAGAATCAATAGGGAAAGGAATGCTGCGGCTGCACCCCGCACCACAAGACCGGGGACTAGCCCCGTCAACAAGGTGAAAAAACCCCAGCTCAAGACCGCGACCGTTAGGACGAAGCGCGGCCCTCTGCGATCCCCCCAAACGCCGGCAGGGACTTGGAACAGAGCATACCCCACCATGAACGAGCTGAAGATTTGACCGACCTGGTAATCGCTCAGGCCAAGCTCGGGAACCATGAAATGCTGGGCCACCGAGATGTTCATCCGCAGCAGATA
>PMYF01000144.1:0-2636 GCA_003171295.1 Acidobacteriota bacterium
GGCTGCTGTAGCTTCGGTAACTCGGTGGGAACTCGTCATAAAGCTCAATATCACTGGCCAGACCCACGCGGACGTAAGCTCCTTCGATCAAATCATGGCTCAGCACCCACTCAGCAGGGAGCCTTCCTGAAAGTACGCGACTGAAGGCTCGCACATCATAGATACCCTTCCCATGGTAGGAGCCTTCGCCGGAAAGGTCCTGATTCACATCGGAAATAGCGTTGGTATAGGGGTCAATTCCGACCGCGTCGGCGAAGAGACGAGTGAAGGGCGAGGCGCTCGTGCTCGGCAGGGTAGGGCTCACGCGCGGCTGGATGATCGTGTAAGAGCCGGCTACAATCCGCCCTTCGGCATCGAAGCGTGGCTGGTTCAGGGGGTGTGCCAGGGTCTCGATCAGCCTGCGGGCAGTCCCATGAGGCAACTGGGTGTCGCTGTCCAGGGTGATGACGAACCTCACGTTCGAAAGGTGATCCGGGTCGCCGAGGAAGACCAACCGACCGGCATTTTCAGGCCGTGTTCCATCGATCAGGCGGTTAAGCTCTTCCAGCTTTCCGCGTTTGCGCTCCCAACCGATGTACTTCTGTTCGGATTCACTCCAGGTGCGGTTCCGATGGAAAAGGAAGAAGCGCTCCCCCCCATACCGGTGCTGGAGACTTTCGAGCCCTTCGATGGCAGTTTGAAGCAGTCGTTCATCTCCCTCGCAGTGCATCTGATCCGAATCGGCATAGTCCGTGAAGAGGCTGAAAAGCAGATTGGCTTCTTTGTTGGCCAGNNGGCACAACGACCAAGGTTCGAAATGCATCTGGAATCCCCGCATCCTCGAAATCCATCTTCGAAAGGGGGCGGGGTGGAAGTAGCCGCGTGACGAGGTAATTGACGACCTGGAGCGCCAGTTGACTGATGGGAATCAGCAAAAGGAGAGATATTAAGACTTGGGCCGCGGCTGACCGTCCGCCCAGGCCAAATCCGACGATCAGGGAGATGAATACGGCAAAGAAGAAGCTGAGCCCAAGAAAGTACACGGCAGAATGATGGCGATATACCCATTGCAGGACGCGAAAACGTGGCGTTTCACGACACCGTATGAGGCGCGCAAGCTCGGGCCTGCCTTCCCCGATTAGATAGGTCCCGACGTGGACCCAGCGCGCATCCTCTGCCGACTCATGCCCGGTTCGCGCGGCCATCTCGATAGCGCGTTGGGCGACTTCTTCCTCCGCCTGACCGGACCCCCGGGCGAACTCTTCAACTGCCCGACGATACCGATCACGTGTGGCGAAATCCATTTTGGGATACACGCCGGATGGGTCAAGCCGAAGCAACTGCTCCACGCGGCTGAGATGTTCGAAGAGCTGTCTCCAATCCAACAAAGCGAGCTGTCGTAAACTGGTAAACGCATTCCCAATCGATAGCTGATCCTTCGTCTGGCGGTTTTGCTCACGCAGGTTGAGATCGTTCAGGGATTTCCGGAACGTGCGCTCAAGCCAACTCTGGACCGGCACTAGCGCCGCACCTTCGTCGTAGAGGTGATGGATCAGTAGAGAAGCGAAATAAGGACTCGGGCTGCGTTGGTTTTCAACCAGTTCTGCCAGGATCGAGAAGAGCTGGTTGGGATCTCGCCGGTTGGCGGTAATGAGCCTGTTCGCCCAGAAGTCGGCGATCTCACGCTCTCGCAGTTCTGTCAGAGCCCTTTCGGCGAGATGCTGGATGCTCTCAATCAAGGCGGTGCGCAACATCTGGGGGACGGCCCAGAGTTCCCCAATCGACAACGCGCGCACGGATTGATAGGCCTCAATAAACGCAAGGATATTCTCCTTGTCTAGACGCAAGTCCATATGGGAGACGAGTTCCCGCGCCAGGCCGTAGATGCGCGGGAGACCCCGGTAGGGCTTGTTGGCGAGTGCCGGCAGTTCATGGTAATAACGCCGGGGAAGGTTCAGCTGAACGTCGCGTGCGTTGCTCGTGATGATGTACTCATTGTCGAGGAGCCACTCGGCGGTTGGAGGCACACTCTGTCCCAATCGACTCTCTTCGGAGAGATCCAGGCAAGCCTGATGGATCCATTGACGAGCCTGTTCGAGCCGCTCGAGCAGGCCGGTGTTCCGCTGCGGATCTGGGTCCACTTGGTGGTCCGTGGCCAGACGCTGGGCATGCTCCTGGATCTGCGCTGGGGAGAGCGGCACCCCAGAACTCCGTACATCTCCAGTAAGACTCTCGCGCTTCGGATGCAGGACGAAGACCGCGGGCGGAATCTCGCCACTTTCGCGTAGCACAGCCACGGGAAACCGAAGTGTTTCAATCGGCGTCTGGAGAATCAGGACGGTCTCCTCAGACGCCAACCAACGTTTGTGATCCTCAAGCAGCCTTCGTTCGACACCGTACTTCGATCGTCGTATCGACACCCCAGCGAAGAGGGTTCCGATGAATCCACCCACAAGGATCGGAATCAGGGCAGGAAAATCCCTGCCCAGAATCGGCTCCCGCCAATGAAGGCCTATGAATGCAACTTCGGCGAGGACCCCAAACAGGATGAAAGCCAGGGTCACATCGAAAGCCCGGCGCCAAAGGAACGGGTCCCATGTACGTACTTCTCCATCCGCAGCCTTGCTTACCAATGCGGCGCGGCGGAAACCCCTCCT
>PMYF01000144.1:2689-3798 GCA_003171295.1 Acidobacteriota bacterium
CCTTTTCGGAGGATTCTAAAGCCCTAAACTGCCGCTTTTCCAACCCCTCACTCCGGCACCTGTCTGACCTGGCCTATCTCGCCGCCGAGTTCCGCCTCCGGCCAGCGCTTTCGCCCACCCCGATGGCGATGGTAGCGCCGCTATCCTGAACAGCTTGGCTCCAAAGAGCCGCCGCATCAGATGACTCTCCGCCAAGACCAGCCCATAGCACCGGGCGTGCTTAATCAGTCGGCTGCCCGTTTTCACCAGTCGCTGCTGCAATCTGGTGAATGACCACTTGCGGATTCTCGGTGGCAGCAGCAGCCTCCGCCACAGATTCCCCAGGTTATAGGGCATCAAACGTCCACAGCGTTGGAGCCAAGAACTACAAGGCCTTCGATGTGGGGAACACACCAGCCGGAATCTAATTCAAGACTCAAAATGAGTATCTGCCAGCCAACGTTGTTATTTCCTGGTCAGCGAAAACGGCGTGTAGATTGCCCTGCAACCGCGTTTGGAGCCATACCTCGGGTACCGGTGAGCGAACACCGTGCCCCTTCACCGCGTTTTTGGGCACTTATGCGATAAGGTCTGCACTAGAGCGCAGGGGATTGCACCGCAGGCTTTGCTTCGCATTCCGGGATGCTCGGGGAGGTAGCCCGCTATCTATATCTTCCCATTGAACCCAAACGTGCGAATCCTCGCGGTACGAGCCCCCTCTCTTCCGGCTTGGAAATGGTCAGCTTATCGCTACGGAGATTTTCATACTTGCCAAGAAACTCGCTCCGGTTTCGGTAATGCAGCAAAAAGCACTTAAGCAGCGCATAGCCTGCACGATTCCTTTACGGTTCCTTCCCCTGGACAAGTCCATTTTAGCAGTACTCGATCATGTCGATCTTGTAGATTATTGTCTGTTGGCCTGAAAGCTGCTGATTCCGATGAAGGCGGCCACTGATTCCGATTTGATGCCGGCTCCCGTCCAGGTGCATCCGCATCCCCGGCAGCGGACGGCGCGGCCGCCGCTTCCGATGTACGCCACGCTTCCGTCCTCTCTTCACCAGCCCCGCCCCTTGCAGTGCTCCCTTCAGCGGACAGATCACGTGCTATTTGAACCGGACAGATGACATGCT
>PMYF01000672.1 GCA_003171295.1 Acidobacteriota bacterium
CGCCTGCCATAAGAGAGAACCATATGGAAAAACAACTTATCGGAACAGAAGCCTCGCTTCAGAAGAACTTTCCGCTGAATGTCGAGCCCGATGGCAAGACGGGGACTCCTGAAGAGCAGTTGCTTGGCTCCCATGCCCCGATCTCTCGCACGCCCGTTCCGTTGCAGCAATTCAATAAGGGAGAAAAGGCCGGGACGTTCCAACTTTCCGGCTCAGAAGCTCCTTTGGACCACACGCCGACCAAAGGTTTTACGTCGTTCAAAACTCCGATGAGCGACCGTGCGGTGAAACAATCGAAGTAGGTTAGGCGTTTATGGCCACCACAGCCACCCCTCCTCTTTCCCCTGATGTGACCCAGCAGCAGGCTCCCCCACTCCAGCGATACGCCGAAGGTGCGGCTCAACAGAGTGCGGGGGCTGGCGGTGCGTCCGGTCCTCAGGCGTCCATGCAATTTGTTCTGCAAAAGATGCAGTCCATTTCAAAGGACATGATGGACGTGGCGAAGGTGTTGTCGATTGAGAAGCCCGCGCTGATGCCAATAGTGACAAGGGCGGCGGGCATGATGAAGATGATCGAGAAAGAAGCACAGCAGAGTTTACAAGGCCAGGGGAGCCCAATGTCCACTGGGTCGGAACCGGCGCAAACCGCGATGGCGATGCCGGAAGGCCCTGAAGCAATGGGCGCATAACCTTCTGGCTGGAAGGGACGCGCTATGGCTAAGAAAACGAGCAGTGCGTTTGACGCGCTGCTTGAAACGTTTGGGAACGATGAAGACAAAACCCTCTTCACCCAGTTGGCAGAAAAGAACCCCAAGGTCATGGAGTTCGGGCTTCGTCAGGACGACTACTCAAGAAAGCTTGACGAACACCGAACAGAGCTAGAGGAGCTTCAGGGCTGGCGCGATTGGCGCACCGCAAACTGGGACCCCGAAGCTAAGATGACCAAGGCGGAACGAGAAAAACAGACGCGGCTCGAAACTCTGGAAACAGAAAAGGCCGACCTGGAAAGCCGAATTGCACTGGGAGGGGATATGTCATTTGAAGACGTGGAACGCTTCGGCAACGAGTGGCTGAAGAAAACGGGGATCGACCCCACCAAGCTAGTCAAAACTGATGTTTTTGATGAGAAGGTTAAGGGATTTGAACAGTGGACTAGGAACCTGAACGCCTATACGGCGAAGGCGGCACTGGAGGTTCCTTACCTGAACTCTAAGCATCAACAGGAATTCGGGGAAATGTTCGATCCCGAAGAGTTCCTGAAGGCGGCGAACGAAGCCGGAACGGTCGATTTGAGGGGTTTCTACAACGACAAGTATGTAGCTTCCAAGCGGATCGACAAGATGAAGGCTGACTACGACGCGAAGCTGAAGGAAAAGGATGACGCTCTTGTCGCAGAGAAGAAAGCGGCAGACGAGCGGCTGGCGCGAGTGGCTGGGATGGGGCCGCAAGGCTCTGGAAGCCCAACCGACATGGAAGGCCCTACAATGGGTCCGCTCCAGAAGAAGTTGCTCGGGATGGAAAAGCGGGATGATTCAAGCGGGGCTCCCGAAGTCCCACTTGGCGACGGCGGAATCGCCGCCTACGCGGCGAGAGAATTCAACAAGAACGCGGCTGGCCGCTAAGCTCAAATAGTAGAGCGTAGTGCCATAGCCGCCGATTTGGACTAACGAAGGATTGTCTATGGCACTGCAATTAAGCGACCTCACTGCATTTACTGAGCAGTATATTGTGGAGAGGACGACTGATGTGATCTTCAAACAGTCGCCGCTCTTCACACGACTGCTCAATCGTCGGCGTATGCGCTTCTCCGGGGGCACATTCATCCAAAGGCCGATAATCTACAGCGAACTGAACGGCGACTGGTTCTCGAAGGGCGACACCTTCAACATCAGCTACGTCACCACGGACACGGCCTTCACGGTCAACATGAAGACCAGCTACGTCAATGTCACGCTGTTTGGAATAGATGACGTTTTGAACCGTGGCCCGCAGGCAGCGTTCTCCATCGTGGAGTCCAAGTTCGCAAACGCCTCGATGAAGATGGCGAAACTGATTGCGACTGGTCTGTACCAGGACGGTCAGAGTTCCGTATCGCCGCCTTTCACCGGAGCCCTGTCAGGCACCAAGTCGACGGACGGCTTGCTGGCTTGGGTTGACGACGGCAATTCCAGCGGCTCTTATTCGTCGGCCACCGACCAGACGAAGAGCTTCCTCTCCATTGGTGGTATCACCCGTACCGATCTGTTCGCGTCGGGCGCGTACAGCTTCACCAGCGGCATTACGCCTATCGCTGCGGTCGCTGGGGCCAACGCCTACACGATCCGTGGATACAGCGCGTACTCGCTGATCGACGTGAACACGGTCTACGGTGCTGCGTGGTTCGGCAACGACTACCCAGACCTGCTTGTTGGCACGCAGACGGCCTACAACAAGATCCGGAACACCCTCCAGCCCCAACAGCGCTACAACGACGGTCAGAGCGACGTCGGCAAGGTGGGCTTCCAGGCGTTCCGGTTTAACGCCGCCGAAGTCGTCATCGACAAGTACATCCCCTCAGACGGCACCAACGGGCTGCTGCTCCTGCTCAACACGAACTACTTGGAACTGTACATCAGCGAGAACAAGAAGTTCCAGTT
>PMYF01000459.1:0-3591 GCA_003171295.1 Acidobacteriota bacterium
AAAACTTGGTGAAAGCCATACGCGACGGGCCATGCCCCAGAAAGCAGAGGGCAGCGATGCGATTCCTTATGAAAAGGGTCATTGGCTGGGCAATTCCCGCAGCGATCATTGCGTTGGGGGTTTGTGCTTTTTCGGTTCGTATGGGTACCGCACAAACTGCTTCTCTCGGGAGCAACATTTCCCCTCCCCAACAGACACTCGCGCCGCAGAATAGTGCGGGCCGCTCAGAACTAACTCAAATCGTCCCGGGTGTGTACCTGTACAAGGACACGTGCAACGTGTATGCCATCGTCAAGGGTGAAGCGGCTGTCCTGATTGATTTTGGTTCCGGAGGAATTCTTGACCGACTGCCCTCAGTCGGGGTGCGCAAAGTTGGCTGGGTTCTTCATACTCACTTTCATCGGGACGAGGCGCAAGGGGATGAAATTGCCAAAGCGCGGGGCATCAAGATAGCGGTCCCAGCCGGGGAGCGAAAATATTTCGAAAACGTCGAGGCCCTTTGGAATGAAAAGAAGGTCCTCGACCTGTACGACCTGCGCAATGAATTCTTTGCCCGGCGCGAGAATATCGCCGTTGATGCTGATCTTGCAGGCCGATTCACATCCGCGTCCAGTTCTCCCTCGGATAGCGCGTTTTCCTGGAATGGCATCGAAGTCAAAGTAATCAAGACCCCCGGCCACACGGAAGGTTCCGTATCGTTCTTGTTGGAAACCGCCGGGAAGCGGTTACTTTTTTGCGGAGATCTGGTTGCCTCTGAAGGCAAGATTCCAAGCATGCACGATCTGGAATGGACCTATGTGGGGACCGGGGGGATCGCCGCGGAAATAGACTCCCTCAACAACATGCGCGACATCGCCCCGGACATCATGTTGCCCTCACACGGTTCGCCGTCCGAAGATATGCTCCGCTGGACCCCACAGCTTTTGGCCGATATTGCCAAGGTCTACCATGAGTACGACTGGATCAATTTCACCCAATTCCGGCCCAGCCCCGGTCCCAAACAACTGACCAAGCATATATGGCAGATGCGCCGTGCCTTCGACTACGGCGTCGGTTACTTGATCGTCGCCGATAGCGGGCATGCTTTCCTTTGGGACGTCAACGCCAAGGAAGTTGATTTCCTCAAGGATATGGAAAAGATCGCCGGCTTTAAGAGTATCGATTTCATTGTCCCCAGTCACTACCATGACGATCACGTCGGGGGCATTAACGCGGCCCAGAAGGCGTATGGTGCAAAGTTGTGGGCGATGGACCATCTCGTAGATGTTCTCCAGCGCCCCATGGCTTACAACCTGCCCTGCCTGTGGCCGGAGGCGATGAAGGTCGACCGGGTTCTCCACGATGGCGAAAAGGTGACGTGGGAAGGGATCCCCTTGCAGTTTTTTTATCTTCCTGGACAAACCGAGTATACCGAAGGCATGCTAATCCAGGACGACGGCAAGAGCATGCTCTTCGATGGCGACAATGTCGGTTGCCCGCTGCCGGGGACGCCTCTGCAAGGCCATTTCGTGTGTCGCAACTACCAGCGCATGGGTGGCGGACACGTTTATGCGGCCAAGAAACTCTTGGAACTGAAACCCGATTACGTCTGCCCGAACCATTTCGAGTGGTCGCACGCGACACCTGAACTCCTTGACTCGTACCTGCGGTCTTCAGAAGAAATTCAAAGTGCCTGGAGTCGCATCATTGACCAGCCCGACCCCGCCATGGGGGTTGATAACAACTGGGTTTCTTTTTATCCCTACCAATCCGAGGCCGGGCCGGGTGACACGCTTCAGTATGAGCTGCGTTTCCGGAATTATGTTTCCCGAACCAGCCACCTTAAGGCGACGATCAAATTACCGGAAAATTGGACAGCCAGCTCCAGCTCGGTGGAGATTAGCGCCCCGGCAAAATCCGAGGCCTTGGCAAAATTTGAAGTGCGCATCCCGCGCTCGGAGACCCACCTGAATCGCAGGTTCGTGCTCACGGCGGATATTTGGCGGGATGGCGAACATCTCGGCGAGTTGACGGAAGGGCTTGTGAATATGAAGCCCATGAAAGCTCACTGAGCGCCCGATCCAGGTGAGGTTACGACCCTCGTTCTTATCCAATTCTGCGGGAGTAGGATCACGTGCCTTATTCTTCCCAAAGCCTGGCGGGCATTGCGGTAACTGGAGGTGCGAAGTGGCAAAGCGAAAACCTTCTGTCGGTTCCGACGTCACCCGGCGCAATTTTCTCAAAACGGCAGGGGCCGGATTGCTGGCCCCGACCATGACAGCCGCCCATCCCGCCGGTCTAACCACTCCATCGTCCGATTCTCCGGCGCGTTATGCTCCGAGCGGCGGACTGACCCAGATTTCACCCAACCTGTATCTACTCCGGGACACCTGCAACGTTTACGTATTGAAGAATGGGGACCGCGCCATCTTGATTGACTTTGGTTCGGGGCATGTTTTGAAGCTCCTGGGCCAAATCGGGGTTACGAAGGTGGAGGCAATTCTCCATACCCACCACCACCGCGACCAGTGTCAAGGTGACGCGCGAGCGGTGGCCGAGCGAATCCCCATCCATGTCCCCGCCCACGAGCGAGACCTCTTCGAAGACGCGGAGAATTTCTGGCGAAACCGCCGCGTGTTCCACCTCTACTATGTGCGCAATGACTTCTTCACGCTCACCCGCAACGTTCCGGTGACAGGTGTCTTACGCGACTATGAGAAATACCACTGGGGTCCCTACGAATTCCTGATCTTTCCGACCCCGGGCCACACGATCGGTTCGATCAGCCTGGTCGGCCAAGTCGATGGGAAGAAGGTCGCCTTTACGGGAGACCTCATTCACTCGCCCGGGAAAGTCGTGAACCTGCATGAACTGCAATACTATTATGGCGGCACTGACGGTGTGGATTGCGCCGTCTTTTCCTTGGCCAAGCTGCGGGAATTGGGGAGTGAATTGGTCTGTCCCTCTCATGGTGAACCCTTCCCGAACCCCGACGGTGGTATCGGGGACCTGATCGGCAAGCTCAGGGGCTGGTGTGAGGCATACGCACCCGGAGATAGCCTGACCGTCGATAACAAGCCTTTTGCCGTCACGCCGCATTTGACCTGTGCCCATCAGACCTGCTCGACCTCGTATGCCCTCATCAGTGACAGCGGCAAGGCGATGGTCATTGACTACGGCACAGCCAGCGGCGGCTTTTTTGATACCTTCATTCCCGCCATCGCCGTAAAGGACCGGATTCGTTTTGTCGAGCACACCATCCCCGAGCTCAAGGCCAGGCACGGTCTGAAGTCGATCGAGGTGGCAGTGCCCAGCCACATGCATGATGATCACGTGAACGGATTTCCTCACCTGGTCAAACATTACGGGGCAAAGATCTGGTGTTACGAGAATATGGTGGACGTCCTCCAGAACCCTCGCGGATACAATCTGGGGTGCATCCTCCAAGAACCCCTGAAGGTCGACCGCTCCTTTCGAAACGGAGAAACGTTTAAGTGGGAGGAGTTCGAATTCACGGTTTGCCATTCTCCCGGACACACCGAATACCAGATGGCGATGTTCGCCGATATTGATGGCGCGCGCATAGCCTTCACCGGTGATGCCTTCTTCCCC
>PMYF01000459.1:3614-6651 GCA_003171295.1 Acidobacteriota bacterium
GTTGCGCCCGGCCACGGCAAGCCGTTCCTAAGCAACAAGGCGGATTTGGAGGAGTTGAAGGGGCGACTTGAACAACAGCAGAAGTACTTTTCTGACGCGATTGCGGACCCTGACTGCAACTTTGGCCTCAACCCCAGTTGGGCGAGGTTATACCCTTATCAACTTCTGGTGAAGCCGGGGTCAAGTACCGAGATCGAACTGCGAGTGCGGAATTACCGCGCGAAACCCATGCAGGTGGAAGCGGCACTGATCCTCCCTCCAGGCTGGAAAGCTTCCCCGGAAACGGTAAGCTTCACCGCACAACCCCAAGTGGACGGGAGGCAAGGTTTCACGCTGTCGGTTCCCGAGAACTGGGACCATGCGAAACCCCGCGTGGCGTTGGCGGCTGATCTGATGGTCGATGGCCAATACCTGGGAGAGATTGCGGAAGCGGTTGCTGACGTCCAGGTAACCTAACTGAGGGAATGTTCCCCCGCTCGCGAGGCCCTGAGGTCGATCGATCAGGTATCCCCCAGGGGTCCGTCGTTCTTCAAAACCTATCTCACCCCAGACTTGAATGTGGAGCGAACATGTTAAAGCGGTTTCTTATTACGCTAACTATTCTGGCAACTTTCTCTGTGGCCCACGCCCAGACGCCCGTGGCGGGAAAAGAGAACCCCAAGGACTATACAACCCATGTGGTCGGCTACGCCCATATTGACATGGCGTGGCTCTGGCGCTGGGAGGAATCCGTCCACGACATCATGTTTCACACCTTCAGCAACCAGCTCAATTTGATGAGCCAGTATCCTGACTTCACGTTCGCGCAGGACCAGGCCATCGTGTACGAGATGATGGAGCACTACTATCCGGATATTTACAAGAGCATGGTCCAAAGGGCCAAGACGAAGAACTGGATCCCCGTAAGCTCCACCTGGACTCAGATGGATGAAAACATGCCAGACGGAGAATCACTCGTCCGTCAGTTTCTCTTCGGTCAGAAGGAGACCAAGGAGAGGCTAGGGCATTACGTGCGCGTCGCCTGGCAGCCCGATGTTTTTGGCCATCCCTCCTCGATGCCGCAAATTGCGCGCAAGGCGGGGGTGGAATTTTTTCTTTTCAACCGGCCGCATGATCCCAATCGACCACCCATCATCTGGTGGCAGGGATTGGACGGCACCCGAGTTCTCGGCTACTCCACACCCGACGAGTACGTCGGAACCCTCGACCATCACCGGACAACGGAGATGAGCATGATCAACGCTCAAAAGATGGGCGTGAAGAATATTATGCTCCTTTACGGGACCGGCGATCATGGGGGCGGGCCAAACCCGAACGACGTAGCCATGATCAGCAAACTGAATGCCTCGCCCCATGACGTAAACGTTAAGACGACCAACGTCGAAGACTACTTTGATCTCTTGTTAACCGAGAAGAAGGATTTTCCCGTTGTCGATGGCGAACTGAACTCCGTATTCGAAGGTTGCTACACAACCCAGTCAGACATGAAACGCCACAACCGGCAAGCCGAGCAACTCCTCTTCGCCGCCGAGAAGATGTCGGAAATCGCAGTCGTCAATCGCTTCCGGGATTACTATCCGACCCGCGACATCGGCGAGGCCTGGAAGCTTGCCTTGCTCAATCAGACGCATGACCTCCTTCCGGGCTCGGGCATCGGGCCTATCTACAAGGACGCCGCCAGGCAATATGAGGAGATCTTTGAGCGTGGCCAGCGTGCCCTCGACTTCTCTCTCCAGTGCATCGGCTTGCACGTTGACACCCGCGGCGAGGGAATTCCCCTCGTGGTGTACAACCCGCAATCATGGGATCGCACGGATTTGGTGACAGCCGAGATCTCCGCTTCCTCTCTACCCCCGAAGATGCTTGCCACGCACGGCCAGGAAGCGATGCCGGTGCAAGTGCTCAAGCCGGTCAGTCACGACGGACATGGCGAGCGTGCGACAATCGCCTTCCTCGCCCGGCAGGTTCCCCAAATGGGGCTCAAGCTCTACAAGGTCATCCCGGCGCCTGGAAGCTCGACCCTATCCACAAGTCAGGTTGAGGCCGGCCTGCGCCCTCGACCGTACCTGGAGAACGAATTTCTCAGGGTTGAAATCAATCCCGCGACTGGCAATATCGCACGGCTCTTCGACAAGAAAGCCCATCGCGAGGTTTTCAGGGGAGAGGGAAACTTTCTGGTCGCCTTGGAGGAAACGACTAACCAAGCCATGAAACTGTCGCCAGAATACGCGGGCCCCGCCTGGGATATCGGCCTGACCGGCGTTAAGTGGGACATGGACAAAGGCGCTTCCGTCGAACTCATCGAGGAGGGACCGGTGCGCGCCACGCTGCGGGTCGTGCAGAAGTTTCGCCAGTCGGTATTCACTCGCGACATCAGCCTGGCTGCCGGTATTCCCCGGATCGATGTCCAAATGACGATCGATTGGCATGAACGGAGCACCTTCCTGAAGGTGGGATTTCCAGTGAGTGTTTCGAGCCCCCAAGTGACCGCGGAAATCCCCTATGGCGCCATAGCGCGGGACCAGACCGGAAAAGAAATGGTCATGGGAAAGTGGGTGGATGTCTCCGGCGCGGATTATGGCGTGGCTATCCTGAATAACGGGCGTCACGGGTTCGATGCCAAAGACAACGTCATCCGGATCTCGGCCATCCGCGGGCCCGTCTCCCCCGATCCGCGCACCGACGAGGGGAAGCACAGCTTTGGGTACTCCGTCTATCCACATCAAGGCGGGTGGAAGGAAGGCAAGGTTGGGTTTCAGGCCCTGGAGTTCAACTCCCCGCTCCCCTCACTTCAGGAACCAATTCACAAAGGCTCGGACGATCAAACCCGGGAGAGTGCGGGCCTTCCCGGCGCCTTCTCTTTCGTCAAAACCGGCAGCGATCACGTGATTCTCTACGCCATGAAGCAGATGGAAGGGTTCTATGATACCGATTCCATCCTGCGCTTCTTCGAATGCGAAGGCAGAGAGGGAGAGGTCACGGTGCAATTCCCTTTCAAGGTCCGGGCCGTTGAGACTAATTTACTCGAAGAGACTCT
>PMYF01000582.1 GCA_003171295.1 Acidobacteriota bacterium
CGCCAAGCACAACCCCCGTAGCCCCCGCCACGACCCCGACAGTCCCGGCAGCCGCACAACCCGCGAGCACCGAGGCCCCGGTAACGCCAGTCGCCGAGTCCGCGAGTGCCCTTCACCGCATGGAGCAATCAATCGACCAGGCGCAGCAGACGCAGCGCGACCAACTCCAATCACTGGCCGCGCAAATCGCAGGCGTCCAAGTCAACCACGCTCTTCTGCTGGAGGGCCAAAGCAACACTCATGCTCGGCTCGCAGATCTTTCCCAGTCTATCGCGGATCTCAAAGGTCAAAATGCCGGCACCCAGCGCGCCATCGAACTGGCCCGCTCCGAACTGGCGGCCTTGGCAGCGGCCAGCGCTCCGGCTACACCCGGCCCAACCAACTTTCAGGGATCGCTTCCCAGTCTCGCAGCCTTCAACCCGGGCATCCCTGGAGTAACCATCAGCCATCAAAATGACACCTGGATTATCCGGTTCGAGCCCGGACTTTTCGACCGCGATGTACACTTCAACATCGGCGCTAAAGCGAGGCTTCAGTCAGTTGCCAAGGCGCTTGTCCAGATCCAGGCAAGGCTAAAGGTTCAGATCGTCGGCGTTGCCGAAGACGAGCCGCCCACCTGGCCTTGGTCCCACCCACAACCCCCAAGCGAGCTCGGATTTCAGCGTGCCCAAAGGGTCGCCGCTTATTTGCGCAGCCTTGGAATCTTCCCCCCGGACAAGCTGAGCGCTGTTGCCGGAACCCCAGCCCAGCGGCCCTTCCCATCCCCAGACCGGAACAACCGCACCGTGATACTCCAGGTCCTCACAGACCTAACTCGCCAGCCCGCCATAGCGCCTTGAAAGCTATCACGACCAAATGAAACCTTTACACTCCAACAGCCTACTCTTGGCATGGCGCGTTGCGGAGGCAGAAGCGAAGCGCCTGAATGCCCCCGAAATCGAACCCATCCACCTCCTCATAGGCCTCGCTAAAGTAGTTGATCTGGACCTGCCACCGCTTCTTTCAAAGAACCTCGCCGACCGCGACGAGATACTCGAAGAGTTTCTCAGGGAAGTCCGTAGGCTTCGCACCGTGTTCCGCACCGCTCAGGTCGACCCGGCCGCCCTCCGCCGCGCGCTCCGCGGCAAACCCATGCACCAGCGATTTTCCGTCCCGGAAGCCGAGACCCTGCACCGCAGCGCCGACGCAAGGAAAACGTTCGCGGATGCCGACCACTTTGCCCAGCTCGCGGACAGCCCCGTTTACCCCGTTCACCTCCTGTACGCCGTTCTACTCCACGAGGATGACGGCATAAAGGCGGCCTGCGCGAACCTCAGCATCGACAGGAAGCGCTTCCAGGAAGTAGCCAGCCGCGAAGTCATCTGGCGCGACGAAAAGACCCCCCACGGCAACAAACCAAAGACACGGTGGAACTAAGTCCCGACTTTATGAGCCTTTTCAACAAGCTGTTTGGTCAGCCCGAAAAACAACGTACCCTCTTGGACGACGTCCAGCAGGTAACCAACATCCTAGTCGTCCGCGGATACCGCAAAATCGCCGTACAACACAACATCGCCCCCACATCCAAGACCACGGACCAGAAACTCCTCGAGATCTACACCATGGTCCTCAAAGCTTTTCGTGCCGCCTCGGAGCAGAAGGGCGAGCGCATCCCCGCTACCATTCTTAACTTTATCTCGCTCAAATGTTTCCAGGTCTACGAAGATATGGGAGAGGACTTCATGCGCGAGCATCTCCAGTACGAGGTGAATAAATACCTGACCTCCGGCCTGAGGCAGGACTACAAGCAAGACCTCCCCCTCTTCGACTCCGAAAGCAACGACCCAGACGTGAAAAGGCTGCGAGACCTGCACAGCTTAGCCCTTCAGAAGATGAGGGGCTGAGCTCAGCATGTAAGTATCGCTAGAACACATATGAGCAGCATCCATCCCGATATCGTTGAAGGAAATGGTACGAGGGAATCCCCTTTCCTCGTTCGCTTCAATCGCTATTTGTTTTCGACTATCGCGCAGAGCGAGACTATCAACCGCATATACGGGGAAGGCACATATCAACCTCACGGGCCGCGCTGTTACTACGAGAGCCCTAGAGGAACCCGTGGGAACAAGGATCTTTGTGAGCACGTGTTGTCGGTGAACGGCAAGGAGGTGTCAGTTTGGTTTGACCTGTCTGAGGTCACGAGATGCGAAACGGATCCAGCCTTCGTCAAGGCGCGAGAAGGCTTGAGAGAAATGCTTGCGAAAGACCCAGCCACGCCGCGCATCCAGGAGGAGATGCGTAAGGCTATGGGGCTGCCTCCAAGGCAGCAGCCGAAAGGATGCCTTGTTCTGCTCTTGGTCATCATAGTTATCGCAGCGGCGCTGCTGGTATTCCGCTGGGAAATGAAGGCGTGGGCCAAGACGGCCAACCAACCGCCAACACAAGTATGACTGCTGTGAGAAACTAAGGAAGGACACG
This sequence comes from Acidobacteriota bacterium, assembly GCA_003171295.1. Lineage (GTDB taxonomy): Bacteria > Acidobacteriota > Terriglobia > UBA7540 > UBA7540 > Bog-366. Next base: position 2,458 of record PMYF01000582.1, read on the forward strand.
GTATGGAAGGACTTTCGGAAGAGCAACCCATCAATATCCCGCCCTGCGAAGTGGGGAGAGGCATCGAACTGTGCCGGCAAATCCTCAAAGACCGCTTCGGGGTAGAAGACTTGAAGGGCCACACGATTTTCTTAGTTCGGGGCGACCTCCTCAAATTCCCTCTTGGGGAGGACAAGTATGCGTATATCGACGTCTCGGCGGTGCGGATCAGGGGTCCAATGGGCTCTATGCGCCCAGGATTAATGTTTCTCATGTTACTTCCTGCGGACAATCCGGAGAAAGGATTGGAATATTTGGCGCGGCCAACTGCGGTAGGGCCTCCGGGGAAAAAGGGTTGCTTAGGGGTTGTATTATTCTGGATCGGGCTGACCGCGGCCGGTCTGTTCGTATTCATATGGATGAAGACTTGGTAAAGGCCAGAGGTGACGAAGAAAGTCGTGACGAATCTAGGCGAAGGCGTAGAAAGCCCGACTCTCCATCCGCGGTTCATTGCAAACCGCTCATAGACGCTGCAACAAGGTCCCTAAGCATGTAAGCCAAGCGGCATAACATCAGTATGGAATCGAACCCCAACGGCAGCGAAACATCGGCCCTTGGTTGTGCGGCGCCCATCGGCAGGTGCCCCTGCTGCGGCGCTGCGGTCATCGAAATCCCCGAGCGATACGCCTGCGGAAAATCCTTTGCTGTGATAGGTACCTGCAAATTTCAGATCAACAAGATAGTCCTCCGCCAGCCCCTTGACCGCCACCAGGTCCAGTTGCTCCTCACGACCGGCAGGACCGAACTCCTCACAGGGTTCCTCTCCAAGTCCGGCCGTAACTTTCCGGCATTTCTCGCCATCGAGGCAGGGTCCGCACCGTTCTTTCCACGGCACAAGTGGACCCTAGGGCACTGCGCCGCAAGCTCCGCGGCTTCCCCCTCGGCCAGCGGTTCCAGATGCCCGAGTCGGAAACCCTCCACCGCTCCCCGGCGGCCAGAAAGGTGTTTGCTGATGCCGAGCATTTCGCTCAGCTCGCCGGGAGCATTGTTTACCCTGCCCACCTACTCTACCCCGCCCACCTACTC
>PMYF01000068.1 GCA_003171295.1 Acidobacteriota bacterium
GACTGGAAGAGCGATGTCGATCCCACGCCGGAAACCATCGAGCATTATCGCGCGCAGGTTCGGAACTATCTCGAGACGATGGGGATCGACAACGGCCTGATTGTCCTCGTGACCTCAGGTACCGTGGTGCCGGTCAAGGCTTCTGTCATGGGGATGTAGTCCCACAAAATCGACAAATCGCGAAAATTCGGTTAATTCCATCTGCCTCACACTCCATAACTATTCTGATGAAGAGCGTTGCGGATGGTGCACAGCTAACATTCTACCCTCATGCACAGTTCGCTATACGCCGCACTTCCACAAAGCCTTAATCAATTGGCAAGCTGGTCTCTCCTGCGTCTCGGGCTTGCATTCCTATGCTTCGCCAGACCACAGCTTCCATCGGTTGCGGAGATACCCGTATACTCCTCCCTTCGGAGCAAAGGGAGGATATATCTGACAAAACTGGCGAAATGCTTCATCAAACGAGGCCATTGGCAAGCGATTTGTGTAATTCCCCATGTAGAGCATTGCAATGGCTGGTGAACGAGACAAACCCTGATTGCAATGAACCAAGACGTGTCTGTCGGAAGCTAGATTTTCGTGAATAAAAGCCAGAGATGCATCAATGATTTCGCCAGGTATGTATGTCGGGTCATCAGCATCGATCAAATTCAAGATCAATCGGTTAGGACGCTTTGCAATTAGGTATTCCGGGTGGGTTTTTGACACCGCCCGGCCTGAGTACCCGAGTGCCTGCCGATGATATGGTTCTTTGCAGGCGTGAATTACTGCCCATCCGCTGAAGAAAAGCACATGCGACTCATAGTCCGCCTGTGAGCCAACAAAGAGATTTGGATGAACTTCCAGCATATGTTCTCCTCCGCCAGCCAACTCCACTTTAACGTTCTTTCCAGACACCATTCCAGCCGTAGGCTTTATCGAAGCTCGCTACTCCAGTTCCTCCAATCTAATCACTGGGCCAGTCAAGCCTAGATATCTGTGCTCATGACAAGTAAGAATAATGATCTGGTGTCGTTTGGATGCAAATGCCAGGGTCGCCATGGCGTCGGCGAAGCGTCCATCGTCAGCATAGACCAGGGCATAGTCGAGGATGATCGGAGCATCGACCCCTTCGTCAGCGAGAAGGTCGGCGAAGGCGATACGCGTCATCATAGAGAGTTGCTCACGAGTTCCTACGCTTAGGCATTCGAATGGCTCAGTCACAGTCCCCCGCTGGAGTCCTTCGATCGTCATGTCTGTCCCAAGCTGAATCTGGGAGCCAGGGAGAACTCGGTTCAAGTACGGCTGGACCCGGCGGACCACTGGCTGGAGGAACTGGGTATTGGCCTCCTTCTCAACCTGCACGATCATGTTGTACGACACGCGGACCGCATTGGCCTCTCGTTCAACAGCCGCCGAGCGAATTTTGGTTGCATTCAAATCGGATTCGATTGCCGCGCACGCTTCACCCAATCCCTTCTGTCCAAGCACGTCAAGAGTTATCCTTAGCTTGTTGATCAAGCGCTCTGCTTCGGAAATCTGTTCTTCGAGCGAAGTCAGAGCAGCTGTCGTCGTCTCGATGCGAAGTGCAATCCCCTCAGGATCCTCGCTCTTGTACCGAGCTTCCAGTCCGGAGTAAGCCTCCTGAGCTGCGCTCTCGTCAACCTCGGCGGTAGCGGCTTCGTTACGGACCATCTCATCTGTTTTGATGGCCCTAGCTGACGCAAGTGTCCCGCGGGCTCGACCCAAGTCCTCGGTCGTTGCGCGCAATTCAGTCTCTTTGGCGGTCCTCAACGTGCGCGCGCCATCTCGCCTAATCCGGACCTCGCCCACTTCAGCGTCGATACGTTCCACCTCGGACCTGCCGTGCTGTTCCTGGCCTTCAGAAAATGCGACAGCATCGGTAGCAGAATTCAGCTCGGGTAATTCCATATCGCCCAGTATCCCGCGCAAGGTTCGGATTTGAGCCTCTTGAGTAGCTGGCTTCCTGGCGCAAGGCGTCCAACCCATCGGGTGCTAGCGCCTGAACAACCAACTTGTGGGTGTTGATTGCAGATTCAGCGTCCCTGCGATTCTGGTCAAGCTCGTAAACCGACTGAGAAGACGGAACCCCCAATTCTGCCAAGGCGGATGTGAGGGCATCCTCCGCCGCCACATGCTGCTGGCGACGACTATCTAAACCTTCGCCTCCCGGACTGACGCGGATTTCTCCGATCGCCTGAATCGAGATCGAGACCACATCCGTTGCCTGCATCTTCCGTGTCACGGGGATAGGTCCGCCATTAACAGTTAGCTTTGAAGTGTCGGCGATCTCGAAGTCTATTCGAGTTGCGGCCGACTTCAGGTTCGCCTCCGCCTGGAACAAAGACTGTTCTAACTTCCGAAGCCGTTTGACATCGTTGGTGGTAACCCGAATTGCGGCTGCTATCTTTCTCGATTCGGCCTCCTTGTCGGCTGCCGAGGCAGCGTCGGTAAGACGCTGGGCAGCCACGGCATAGGAAGCGCTCAGCTTGACGAGTTCGAGCACCCGGCTCGTCTGTACCCGCTGGCCGGTCGCCACCTTCACCGCGCTTCGTGCCGCATCAAGCTTCTCTATGCCTGCCTGCAGTTCGGTTTCGCGCTGCTTAAGATCCCTCTCGGCCACCCCATCGGCCTTCTCGCAGTCGATCAGTCGCTGCTCCAGTCGAGATACCTCTTTTGCCAGGACGAGGCGCTGCTGCTGAGC
>PMYF01000951.1:0-1690 GCA_003171295.1 Acidobacteriota bacterium
TTCGGCGGGGCAGTTCGAAGAGCAAGACCGGCGAGCTGCGCAAAATTTCGCCGACGCCGCTCGCGAGCAGGGAGTCAAGCGCATTGTCTACCTGGGCGGCCTAGGAAATCAGGATCAGGCGTTATCCGCACATCTGCGGAGTCGCCACGAGGTGGCAGATATCCTGCGCAGTTCGGAGATTCCGGTGATCGAATTCCGCGCCTCGATCGTCATCGGCTCCGGAAGCCTCTCGTTTGAAATGATTCGTGCTCTGGTACAACGCTTGCCAGTCATGATCTGCCCGCGATGGGTTGAGGTCAAAGCCCAGCCGATTGCGATTGAAGATGTAATCGCTTATCTTGTGGCCGCGCAGGACCTACCTCTTGAACAGTCCGCAGTTTTTGAGATCGGTGGTCCCGACCAGGTCAGCTATGGTGAAATCATGCAGGAGTATGCGCGGCAATGCGGACTGCGGCGATGGATGATTCCGGTGCCCGTCCTGACGCCGCACCTGTCGAGTCTGTGGCTGGGCCTGGTTACTCCGATCTACGCACGCGTTGGCCGCAAGCTTATCGAGAGCATGAGAAACCCGACGCTGGTCCTCGATAAGTCGGCGCTGACAGTCTTCAGTATTCAGCCAATGGGTTTGAAAGAAGCCGTCAAGAGGGCCCTTCACCATGAAAACCTGGAGTATGCTGCGACTTTCTGGTCCGACGCGCTCTCCTCCAGCGGGAAACCTGCGTCGTGGGGTGGTGTGCGTTTCGGGACGAGGCTGGTTGATTCCCGGACCGTGCACGTGTCAGTTCCCCCGGCCCTGGCCTTTGCGCCAATCCAGCGGATTGGAGGTTCGAACGGATGGTACTTTGCCAGTTTTCTCTGGCAGATTCGAGGCTTCTTCGATCTTCTTGTGGGTGGCGTGGGACTCCGCCGGGGTCGCCGTGATCCTGACGCACTGGTAGCTGGCGATGCTCTGGATTTCTGGCGCGTCGAGAGTGTTGAACCGGACCGCAGGTTGAACCTCGTGGCGGAGATGAAAGTGCCGGGCCGTGCGTGGCTTCAGTTCGAAGTTGAACCAACCAACCATGGCTCAGTGATTCGGCAAACCGCAATCTTCGATCCAGCCGGACTCAGTGGGCTTCTTTATTGGTACGCGCTATACCCTATCCATTACTGCATCTTCAAAGGGATGCTCCGTCAGATTGCAGCCATTGCGCAGCGCGAGTCTGCCGTAGCTTCGGCTCCAGCATAAGGCCAATCCCCAAAAAACCACTCCGACCGGGCAGCATGAGGCTGACCCCTGAAGGAAAGCGTCGTACTTTGATTCAGGCAACTTAGAGGTTGATAAATCATTGGCGAAATGGACGTGCCGCGCGCCAAAAAACACACCGATTGTCGCTCAATCGCCATAACCGGCCAAACTGCTTGATTTTAAATAACTTCGCTTAACATCAAGGAGAAGCAGATTTGGGCCAGTTATTTTTACCGAGTATCAATTCGAGGAGAGGTGCAGCGGTCCAGAGCCAGATGGTTTCCACCAGACCCATCAACCAGCATGCATGCCCTGATATGCATTTCAGAGCTGCTTTTACCGGCATGGGAGAGACGCTCTCTAGAATCTGCTGCCGTAGGCAGCAGAGTGGCGAAACGGAAGCTTGGACTTGTAATCGATCGTTTTATTGAAGTTGTATATGCCAGTACAGCTCCAATTAAG
>PMYF01000951.1:1719-7289 GCA_003171295.1 Acidobacteriota bacterium
AATGCGAGGCTCGTCAGAGACTTTAGCCGCTTACGGTCGGCGGGTTGGTCTGCAATACGCGTCTTCCCGCAACCGGCGCACACGAACTCGCAAAACGGTAGGCCCTCTTGTCTCTGAATGTTGAGGAATTCATGTAGCTCTCGAGGTATTCCCTGCACGTATTGATCAAGGAAGGCCGAATAGGAATCTGGGTACAGCAGTGAATAGCGATTATGGCCGAGCGTGATTGCGGCGCCGCATTCGGATTTCGCCTGAAGATCAACCACACCAAAGAGGTAGATCGTGAACCCGCATGACGGGCAATAGGTCCTCCAGAGATCGACCCTCGCCTTTACTCCTGTCACCGCCTGGGACTGTGAATACCTCAGTTTCTTTGTTAGAAGATCGCGCACGAACTGCCTCAGGGGCCGCTCTGCGCCGTTCACCTCGACGGAAAAAGAACTTGGGCTCTGTTCACGGTAGTGCAACAAGAACATCGGGGTTGCATGCTGAGATAACAACGAGAGTTGTTGGTGGCTGAGTGCTTGGCGCTCGGGAACAGAGCTGAAGAGCCAGCAGCAACGGATCTCGTCGTTTCTGTAGGCTTGTTGCCTCCGAATCGTTTCTTGGAAGGTTTGTGGGCTGACCTGAACCTCAAACACTACGTTCCATTTCGGGTGCTTTACCAAGACGTCCGCGCGCCAGCCGTTTCCTTCGTATTCAGGAACCGCTTGGAGCTTCAGTTCGCGGCACGCCCTGACAATCTCCAGCTTAGCCAACTGATGCACTTCCGATTCGGACTGTTTACATCCGATATCAACTTGGTGAACGAAGTGCTGTGTACCGGCTGGGCTGACGCGCATGAAGCCCTGGCCATTGCAGCAGGGCATGGTTAATTGGATCTCCTTTGAGCGAAGCCGCTGCTGGAGTTCCTCCCACTCAGCGTCATCGAGGGGCAGGACAACTTCCTTACCATCAAGCGAGGCACGGAGATTCATCGGTATCGGCCGTCTTCTGTTTCAATGTGGGGAATGGGTCGCTCTACGACCTGGGCGTGTACGGTGGCGATTGCCAACTCTACCGCAATGAAGCCCAAAGTGGCGGGAGTTGTTTTCATGCCTTGAGCTCCTGAGTCAAGAAGTGCGAAAGTGCGTTTTGATTGGGCAGAGTAAATATAAACCGGGAGGGCCACATGCGATGGGAAATTCCGCTCCTCCCCGTTCCGCCCTGGCCGGCGGGCTCCATCCGGCGAATGCAAGGCAGTTGTTGACGGGCGCAGGCAAGAAACCTCAGGTCAGGTGCTGGTAAATCGCCAACGTGCTCGCCAAACACTGCAAGCGGAGAAATCAAAGCTCCCGTCTTCGCCCTTGATTCGCCCCTCTGCCCATGCTAACGTACTCTGAAAGGTGAACAAATGGAGAAAACCAGCAACGTCCTCGGCGCGATCGCAGATAACTCGGCCGCCTTCTCCCTCGTCTCCCCGACTCCCGGTGAACACGAGGAACAGATTCTGCTCTCGGTCCTGAGCAACATCGAGCAGGAACATTTGGCGCGATCACGCCGCCACGGCAAGAAGCAGTCCTTGCTTTGCTTCAGTGCCAAACTCACCTATGACGAGTTGCGCACCCTGCAGGATCTTTCAAAAAAATGGAAGCTCCCCCAGACCTACCTCGCCCGGTTCCTCCTCCGCGCCGTCATGCCATTGCTCCAAAGCCCGACGGAGGCCGTCAGGCCCGCCCTTGAAGCCTACCTTGCAGCCGAAATTGCTCGCGAGGAAGCCCGTGAACGCAAGCGACAAAAGAAGCTTGCCGAGTTCGCTGCCTAAAGCCAGAATCGGATAAAGCCGCCCCGCAGACCCTTCCGGGGCGGCTTTAATGCAGCAGAGATGCGAACCTCGCTGGACAACGTTTTTTTAACGGCACTTCCAAAAACATCCCGCGTCCATGGCTTACTGCATAGGCTTCCCTGCTTCAACCAGTCCCCGTTCGCCGTCTCGCGGCCGAGAGGCGCGCATTTTGCTCGCGTTTTTTGCGTGATTGACCTTCCCCCTCGGATTCGGCCGGGCTACTTTAGGCACAATGCCCAGTGCAGCAACAGATCACGGCACCCCCACACCGCTGCTCGACCCCGCACGGATTACACCGCTCATGGTCGCCGAGTACAAGCTGTGGTTCATCAACGGCACGGACTTCTATTTGCAGAACTCCTTCCTGTTGCCCGCCGATAGTGAAGCTCTTGCCTGGGCACGCGTTGCCGCCCCTCTTACTTCTACCCACATCCAACGCCATCTTGACGGCCAACATACGATCGGTGTCTACGCTCTGACCCCGCAGTCCAGTTGCGGCAAATGGTTTGCCCTCGACGCCGATTACCCAGGCGCAGAGGAACACCTCGAAGAAATCGCCAGGGAGATGAGAGAGGATGGTTTGTCCCCCGCCCTCGAGGATTCCCGCCGCGGTGGCCACTTGTGGGTCCTTTGTAGCGATCCTATCCCTGCCCGCCTCAGTCGGATCTACCTTTACTCGCTTCTTGACCGCCTCGGCCTCGCCATTCGCGGCCCACGCGGGAACAAAGAAGGCATCGAGATCTTCCCCAAGCAGGAATCGCTCGAAACCGGCCAGGTGGGCAATGGCCTGCGCGGTCCGCTTGGCGTTCACCGCAAAGTGATGAAGCGTTTCTGGTTCCGCGATGCAGTACCGGAGATCGAAGCACAATTTGCTTACCTTCGCAGGATTCCCAGGTGCTCACGCCGTGACATTGAGTTGCTGACTAATGGCATGGATATGCCGGTAGACCTGATTCCCACGAGACCTTCCGAGTTCCTTGGACCAGCCCCTCAAAGCCAATTCGATATCCGCTTCTTCATCGAAGCCTCACGCCGCCATGCGCGCACATACCACGTCCAGTGCCCCTCTTGCGCCGAAGCGGGACGCGATACTGGACGCGACAACCTCCACATCACCGAGACCAGCGGACGTCCGCCGCTCTACCACTGCTTTGCGGGATGTGGCGGCGAAGACATCCGTGCAGCCTGTTACCGGCGTGCCGGCACCTACTCCGGCCGCAGACTGGAGTAGCCCATGCCCCCACGTCCACCCGCCACACGTTCCTCGCCCGGCTTCGCCATGGGTCTGGCACCGTTGGAGCTTGAAGCTCTCAAGAAGGATCATATCTACACCAACAGCACTATCGCCGCCGTTCGTCAATCCAGCGGACGCCTGCTGCTCCGCGGCGAGGAATCGGGAGGCGCTGGGCGCGCTGTAGGCCACTATGCCGGCTACGCGCCCCTCGATGGTCATCCGTTTCAGTTGGTCCAGCCGATACGAACCGTCATGCCCAACGCACAGCACCGGCGCATCTTTGGCACCGTAATGGTACGCTTCGAGATATTCCAATACAGCGAGAATCAAGTTCATACGCACATCTCATTGCATACGATCGTCCCATCTGCCGACCCGAAACATCGCGCTGCGGACAGCCACCTGCGGCGAGTGCTCTTTGAGGCGCGCTTCGGCGAGATTACCGAAGACAACACACCCAGCTTCATCTCGTTAGCCGGCGAACCGCTGGCTATTCCAAGCTTCCTGTCCGAAGGCTTCCGGCAAGCCCTGAAGGGCAGCCGTTGCCGCGCATGCCGCCATAGCCACCTCGATAAGGTAACGCCCATCACTCTTCCGCCGGGTCTGCTGTCTGCTCTGCGCCTCGTGGCACCGAAATCCACTTCTGGGGGAAAGTAACCGATGCGGTTTATCGTCGCGCTCTTAGTTCTCGCAGGTTTCGCATGGGGCGGCTACCGGATTTATGAGCAGGCCGTTGGCGACAACGCCGGTCAGATGCACCACAATTCCGCCGCCGAACCCCTCTCCCTGCTTCGCGGTAGCCACAGCACGACATCCCTGCTTGCAGGGCTACTACATTCCGCTACCCGCGCGTCATACGCGGGCCAGTCGCCGCTCGTCTCCCGGTCAGTTCCGGCCGCTACATACCACGGCGCTGTTCACTACGCCCCAAGCGAAAACCTCGAGGCCATTGACGCATCGGCCATAGTCAACTCCCACTGCGACCATCTGGATGTCGCCATGTATTCCTTCACTGACTGGGAGTTGGCGGAGGCCATCACACGCTTTGCCGGTAACGGCCGCAAGGTAAGAATCTACCGAGATCGAGAACAGTACGATCAGGAGGATCGCCGCGGCTCTCATGTCGGCAACCTCTTCCACGGAAACCGCAACATCGCCATTCGCGTGAAGGGTTCCCGGATCCTCATGCACATAAAAGGCTGGTCCGATGGCTGCACTCTCCGCGAAGGAAGCGCCAATTGGTCGCCCAGCGGCGAGAAGCAACAGGACAACACCTTGACCCTCACGGCCGACCCTGGCGCCATCCGCGCATACGAAGCCAACTTCAACAAGATGTGGAGTCGCGCCGACAACCAGATCATTCAATAGTCGCGGGGCTCCGGGCCGCCGCGACCCTCCCCTTTGGAGCCTGGAGCCCTTAATGCCCCTTCGCCGCACGCTAAACGCCACAGTACTCCGCTGCCCGCATTGCCGCCTGGTCCAGTATTGCACCGCGAACGGCCTGTGCCGCCGCTGCCGGCGAATCCTCCAACCCACTCCCAGGATGCCCACCTATGCCAGGAACATCGGCAGAGGAATCCGCATGCTCCGCCAGGAGCACGGTCTCACCCAATCCCAGCTGGCCGCTTCACTGAACACAAGACGTACCTACATTTCTACTATCGAACGTGGTGTGGCGATTCCGTCTATCCTCACCATTGAGCGCATCGCCGCCATTTTCGATCTCGACATTGCGGGGGTGTTCCTTCTGCTCCGCCGCATGCAACGCATCTCTGATCGCGCCCAGATCAAGACGTTGTAAGTGGTCAACAAATATTTACGGCCGCATTGAGGAGTGGTCGACTGAAGTGCGCGCGCAAATGGCCCTTGCGGAGTAACTGCGGTGGTGACCCTGCGGTTACCCTGTCGTTTTGAATCCACCTGGCCGCATCGCCTTTTCTTATGCGGCTCTTCTACACTCTCCGGCGATCGTGCAGAACAGCGCAAATCCTTTTGGTTATTGTCTCTCTAGTTAACCTAGTACTCTAATTAAGCCTATCCTTGCGCACGAAGGTAACCATCGATAGAATCAGTTAGACCTGTAAATCGCCGTATAAAACAAACGCGAATGGCTTCCCCGGTCCACTTCCCTGCTGGCGCGGCCTTGTGGAGGAGTACTGCGGAATGTCTGGGAAGACCATTGGGCCTGGAAGAAACCCTGTCCTGCCGACCGTTGATCAAACCTTTTCGCTGCCTGACTGGCAGGACGGCGAGTTTCCGTACCTTGGCCGTCGAGTGCTAATCATACGGGAAGTCGCGAGCAATATCGTCTGCTCTGCCGTTGTAACCCACCGCATGTCCGTCAAGGAGATGGTCCAGGACTATGTGGGCTTGCGCGCATTTGAAAAGTCTGAGACGCAGTTGGCAATGACCTTCGAAGTGGTTGCCAACGGTAAGAAGGTCGAGCCAGAGACGCGCGCCATTGCGTCCCGGACAGGTCGCCGCACAACGCTTCGATCCCCTGTGCGCGAT